>JBKEBR010000512.1:0-5802 GCA_047973285.1 Oscillospiraceae bacterium
CCACCATGACGGTGGAGCAGAATATCTGCGTGGTGCCAAAGCTTTTAAAATACGGCAAAGAGCGGTGCCAAAGCATTGTGCACGAACTGCTGGAACTGGTAGAAATGCCCTATGAAGAGTATGCCCACAAATACCCAAACCAGCTTTCGGGCGGGCAGCAGCAGCGCATTGGCGTTTTGAGGGCGCTGGCGGCATCGCCCCACATTATGTTAATGGACGAGCCCTTTGGCGCGCTGGACCCTATGACCCGGGCGGTATTGCAGGAGGAGGTGCGCCGCCTGCAGGTAAAGCTGAACAAAACCGTGGTGTTTGTTACCCACGACATGGACGAAGCCCTTACCCTTGCCGACACCATTATTTTTATGGAAAAGGGTAAAATTGTGCAAATGGCCAGCCCGGAAGAGATGCTGCAAAACCCCGCTACCGATTTAATTCGAAGCTTTATGGGCAAGCGCACGCAAGAAAGCGCCGTGCCTCAAACCGCGGCCGATGTAATGCGCACCAACGTTACCAGCGTGTTTATAAGCCATGGGCCGCGCCAGTCGGTAGAATTAATGGCCCGCCGCAACATAGACACCCTGCTGGTGAAAAACGCCGACGGTACCTATGCGGGCACGGTTTCGGTGCAGGACATTAAAAACCGCAGCGGCAGCCCCGCCACCATTGAGGGCCTTGTGCGCACCGACACGGTTACCGTATACACCGATGAGGATGTGCAGCAGGCCTTCGACAGCCTGCTGGCCGCCGCGGGCCCGTATGTGGTGGTGTTAAACCGCAACAATACCATTGCGGGCATCATCACCAAAACCAGCGTGGCCAAAGCCCTGGCCGATGCAGTTTGGGGGAATGAGTGATGGCGGCGGTAGCCAATTTTTTTGAACTGTACGGCAAACGCCTGTGGAACGCCGTTGTAACTCATTTTTTCTTTGTGGTGGTTTCGGTTTCCATTGCCTTTGTTATTGCGCTGGTGCTGGGGGTGCTGCTTTCCCGCGTGCCAAAGCTTGGCAGGGCGGTGCTGCCGGTTATATCGGTGCTGCAAACCATTCCCGGCATTGTCTTCATCGGCATTTTGTTTTTGTATGTGGGCATGGTGCCCGCCACCGTTGTTATTGCGCTGTCCATTTATGCCGTTTTTCCCATTTTAAAAAACACCTATGTGGGCCTTACCGAGGTGCCGCAGCAATATATAGAGGCGGCAAGGGGCTGCGGCATGTCTGCTTTTCAGGCCCTGTACAAGGTAGAACTGCCGCTGGCGCTGCCCTCTATCATTGCGGGGCTGCGCATGTCTACGGTGTACACCGTAAGCTGGGCGGTGCTGGCCGCCATGATTGGCCTTGGCGGCCTGGGAGATTTAATTTACCCCGGTGTAAGCAGCAACAACAACCTGCTTATTTTGGCGGGGGCCATTCCGGCGGCGCTTATGGCGGTGGGGCTTAGCTATGCCATCAACCTGCTGCGCAAGGCGCTTATTCCAAAGCCGCTGAGGAGGGACGAAAAATGACCGTGGCCGTAATTTTAGACCATCTTTTTATTGTGGTGGTGTCGGTGCTGTGCACCATTGCGGTGGGGGTGCCCCTTGGCATTTTTGCCTACCTGTTCAAGGGGGCAAGGCGCTTTATTCTGGCGTTGGCCGAGGTGCTGCAAACCATTCCCGCCCTGGCGCTTTTGGGCATTATCATGGTGTTCAGCGGGGCGGGCAAGGGCACGGTTATCACCGGCCTTTTGCTGTATTCCCTGCTGCCGGTAACCCAAAACACCTACCTTGGCCTTTCGGAAATAGACCCCGGCATTAAAGAGGTGGCCCTTGGCATGGGCATGACCCGCCTGTACCGCCTTGTTCATGTGGAATTGCCCATTGCCCTGCCCTATATTTTTACCGGCATCCGCCTTGCGGCAATTACCTCGGTGGGGGTTGCCGTGTTCGCCTTTTTTGTGGGCGGCGGCGGGCTTGGTTCGGTTATTTACAATTCCATCCGCACCTCCAACATGGGGCTTTTGTTGCTGGCAACGCTTTGCCTTACCGCCATGGCCATTGCCATAGACCTGCTGATGGGTTTTTCGGAAAAGCAGCTGCGCAAGCGTTTTTCCAATTCCGCAAAATAGGGCGCGGCGGCTGTGCCGCTTGCCCTTACACCCCTGCCTTACAAAAGAAAGGAAGTTGTTCCCATGAAACCAAAAGCAATTCCCGCCCTGCTGCTGTCCCTGCTTCTGCTGTTTTCCCTGGCGGCCTGCGGCGGCGGTTCCAATGCCGCCACCATTGTTATTCACGACGGGCAGTTTTCAGAAATGAAAATTATCCACCAAATGGTAAAGCTGCTGGTGGAGGAAAAAACCGACGCGAAGGTGGAAATTAAGGACGAAATGTCCCCGGTGAACGTGTACAACGAAATGCTGAAGGGCAATGTGGATTTGACCAACAGCTATGACGGCACGGTGCTTACCACATATTTTCACCTCGACCCCGCCGATGTGCCTGCCGGTACAACCCTGTACGATTTTGTAAACCAGCAGGCACAAGAAAAACAGATACGCCTGCTAGATAAGCTGGGCATTAACAACACCTATGCCATAGCGGTGCCGCAGGCCATTGCCGAGCAATATAACCTGGTTACCATCAGCGACCTTGCCCCCGTTGCGGGCGAGCTTGTTTTTGGCGCCGAGCACGACTTTTTTACCGAGGAGGGCAGCGCCAAATACGGCCCCTTTGCCGCGTTTTACGGGCTGGATTTTAAAGAGGCGAAACCGGTGGATTTAAGCCTTAAATATTCGGCGGTGCAAAGCGGCAACCTGGACGTGGTGGTGGTGTATGCCACCGACGGGCTGAACCGCCAGGCAAACCTCACCATTCTGGAGGATGACCGCGCCTTTTTCCCCGAATACAACGGGGCGCTGCTGGTGCGCGAAGACCTGTTCGAAAAAATGAAGGATACAGCCCCCAATCTGGAGGAGGTTCTGAACCAGCTGGGCGGCACCCTGAGCAACGATGAAATGGTGGATTTGACCTATGCGGTGTATATAGACGGCAAAACCCCCGAGGCGGTTGCCAAGGAATTTTTACAGCAAAAGGGCCTGCTTGCCGCGTAGCCAAAACGGCCGGGCGCCCTTCCCAAAAGCGCTTTTGAATTTGCCGGGCAAAGGCTTTGGCGGCGGTACATACCGTTGTGGCAAAAACCTTTTAAACACAATAAAACGGCACAAAAAAAGGGCGGCTTTCAAAGCCGCCTTTTTTGTGTGCGCCGCAGGGAACTGTAAGGTGCGGGTAAGCTTTTTTGTGCGCAGCAAGCAGCCGGCCGGGCCGGGCGTAAAACAAAAACCTTCGCCGCCGGCAAAGCTTTGCAAACTTTTTTTAAAAGGCGCCCGCGCATTCAAACGGCAGCCGCAGCCATGCCTTTAAAAGCCCTGCCGCATAAAAGGCGCCGGCCCAAGCAAAGCAGGGCCCTGCCCCGCGCCATGTGTGGTGAGTCCCCAATAAACTGGGCCCGCCCAAAACCATGGCCGGCGCCTGCCCAGCGCCGCGTGGAGGAATGAATCGGGCGCAAAAGTGCGAATTTCCAAAGCCCCGGCCCGGCCGGGGCTTTGGCCGTTTACTGCCGCTTGTATTTAAGCGGGCTTACCCCGGTGGCGTTTTTGAATACCCGGGCAAAATAATTCTGGTTGGAAAACCCGGTGGCCTCGGCAATTTCGCCCATGGGCTTTTTGCTGTTGCGTATCAGGTATTTGGCCTTTTCTATGCGTACCTGCTCCAAATAATCGCCAAAGGGAAGCTGCATTTCTTTTTTGAACAGCTGGCTCAAATAAGAGCGGTTTAAAAAAACATGGGCGGCCACATCGTCCAGGGTTATTTTACTGGGGTAATTTTCTTCTATAAACAAAAGGGCGTCCCGCACGGTGGGCGAAAGCTGCCGCTGCAATGTTTGGGTGTGGGCCAAAAACTGGGCGCAAAACTGGTTTACAATGCCCGCCAGCTTTTCGCGGCTGGCGGCCTCGGCCACCGCGGTGGGGTAGGTGCCCAGGCGGTCCATTACATCGCTTTGCTCGGTAATGGCGGCAAGGGCGGTAAGCAGCACATTAATGCCCGCCACCGCAAGGTTTTTAACCCGCCTTGGCACCAGCCGGGCGGCGTGGGCCTTTTGCAGCCGCGCCTTTAAAATGGCCGCCGCACCGGGGTAGTCTTTTACCTCAAGGGCCTTTTGCATGTCGGTTACCTGCTGCCTGCGCCCGGAAGATTCCTGCGAGAAATTCTGCGGCGCGGGCGTGCCATAGTACTGGCGAAAATCCATTACGTCCAGCCCTTTGGAAAAAAGGTCGGCCAGGCTGTCTTCGCTGCGGCACAGCAGGTGAATGCTGTTGGAAAGGGGAACCCCCACGTAGGTTTCCAGGTTTTTGTCCAGCAGGGTAATCAGCTTTTGGTATTCGGCCTGTCGTTTTTCCGGCACCGTTTCGGCGCTGTTGTACAGCAGCACATAATAGTCTTTGCTCCATGCAAAGGCTATGCCGGCAAAGCTTTCGGTTTTCAGGGTGTCTACACAAACCCCGGCCACGGCATACTGGGGCAGTTCCCGGTCCTCCGGCTCCGCCATGCGAATTAAAACAAGGCTCAGTTCGGCGGCTTCCAAGGCAGGCTGGGCGGCGGCCAGGTAGGCGGCCAGGGTGGTTTTACCCTCCAAATACCGGGCAAAGCCCAGCTTCCGGTCGGCCAGGGCGGCATAAGCGGGCTGCTGCCCCTGCTTTCGCGTGGCCTCCAGCTCTATATCCCGCACGGTTTTTTCCAAAAGGGCCTCAATATCCTCCATCTGCATTTCGGCCTTGCGAATATAGTCTAAAGCGCCGCATTTCAGGGCCACCCGCACATAGTCAAAGTCGTCGTAAGAGCTCAGCACCGCCGTTCTTGTTTTGGGGTGGCGCTCCCGCAGGGTGCCAATCAGCTCTATTCCGTTTATACGGGGCATTTTTATATCGGTTATCACAAGGTCCATAGGGGTTTCTGCACATATTTCAAGGGCGGTTACCCCGTCGGTGGCCTCCCATACGGTTATGGCGGGCCCCTTTGCCTGGCGCAGCAGCAGAGAAAGCCAATTGCGAATCAATGCGTCGTCATCCACCACCAAAATGTTCATACGAGGAATACTCTCCTTTGCTGCGTATTAGCGGAATGCGAAGGGTTACCGCCGTTCCCTCGCTCAGGGTGCTTTGCACGGTAAGGCCATACCCCTCCCCAAAGGTAAGCACAATGCGGTTGTGCACATTGCGCAGCCCCACCGAGCGGCTGGCGGGGTCTTTATCGGTGTAGTTGGCTTTTTCGGTGTCAAACCCCACACCGTTGTCCTCCACAGTAAACACCAGGTCGTTTTGGTCGGCCTTGCCGGCAATGCAAAGCTGTATGCTGCCCGCCTTTGGTTTCAGCCCGTGCAAAAAGGCGTTTTCCACCACCGGCTGCAACAAAAGCTTGATGATTTTACAGTCCAAAATGTTGTCGTCCACATCAACACTTACCTCCACCGGCCGGTCAAAGGCAAGCCTTTGCAGCTGAATATAGTCCTGCAGCAGGTCAAATTCATTTTCCACGGTTACAAATTCCCTTGCGTCGGAAAGGGTGTTCTTCATCAGCCGTATCAAAGCCAAAATGGCGTTGTCGGCGGTTTTTTTGTCGCCGGTAAAAACAAGAAACCGTATAGAGGCCAGGGTGTTGTACAAAAGGTGGGGGTTTATCTGGGTTTGAAGAGACAATATTTCGGCATCCCGTTTCAGCTTTTGCTCCTGCACCACATTGTCCATCAAATCCCGTATTTCCTGCAGCATGTC
>JBKEBR010000513.1:0-1896 GCA_047973285.1 Oscillospiraceae bacterium
CATCGCTGCAATGGCGCCGGAAATTTTTCACAGCGGGTGAATTTGAATTACATTTCAACTTGACGGCGAAAAACAAGCATTTGCTGGGGGATGGTAATATTGTTTGCCGTACAGATTCCCCCGAAGCGGGAATTGTAGAAATCCAGCGATTACAGGATGATGGCGATGGCGACAAGGCAATGGTAAAGGGTAGTTTTATAACCGCAGCTTTAGCGCGTCGCTATTTGTACGGGCAAGAAACCGCCATTGGTAAGGCCGAAGAAGTGATGCGCCAATGGGTGAATAAACTGGCAATTAATCCTTCGAATGCCGACAGGAAAATGGCAAAAATAGAGTTGGGTACATTGCAAGGTTTTCCCGAGGGCATAAGCGCGCAGACCAGCGACGCCGAGTTATTGCAGGCGTTAACGGATGTTGGCAAAGTTTCGGGGCTTGGGTATCGCCTGCGGTTTGACAGGTTTGTGCAAACCGTGTTTTTCGAAGTGCTGAAAGGTGTTGACCGCTCTATTTCCCAGCAGTTAAACCCGCGCATTATTTTCAGCGATGAAATGCACAACATCAAAAGCACCGAATATGAATTAAAAACAAACCGTTATAAAACCTATGTGGTTGTGGGCGGTGAAACAGTGGAAGGAGTGCCGCAAAAAAGGGTGGCTGTGGGTGGCGGCAGCGGTTGGGAACGGCGCGAAACATATTGCGACGCATCGGGCACAAGCAGCGCAGACTTGACCGAAGCCCAGTATGAAGATGTACTACGGAACGAAGGACAGCTAAATTTGTGGAGCGCCAGCAGAATAGAAAACTTTGAAGGAAAAATTGCAACGGCATCGGAAGCAATGTATGGTGTGGATTTTGAACTGGGCGACATTGTAACCGTAGGGCAAAAAAAATGGGGGCATTACGAAAATTTGAGAATTACCGAAGTGCTGGAAGTATTTGAAAAAGGAAGAAAGACGGTTGCCCCGACCTTTGGCAGTCCGGCCCCCAGTATTATAGATTTTGTGAAGGGAGTGCGATAGATTGGCAATTAAAAGTTTATTCATGGGGTCAATCAATGGCGACAGGAAATACAAAGCGGCCGAATTTGCGCAATATTTTGCGCTTTTTATTGCCAATGGTGTATATGCACGGGATGGCGATTTTGCGGTAACTACAAACGGGGATATGACAGTAACGATAGCACCGGGGGCCTGCTTTGTGAATGGCTACCAAGGCATAAATGAAACGTCGTACACCTTCGAGATGCCGGTTGCCGATGCGGTGTTAAACCGAATTGACCGCCTTGTGTTCCGCTTAGACCACACCGAACGGCTGTTTAAATTTGTTGTGCTGCAAGGTACCCCGGCCACAACCCCGCAGGCCCCGGCCATTGTGCGGAACGCCGATTATTACGACCTTTGTTTAATAGAAAGGACGGTGCCGAAGGGTAGCATAAGTGTTCTGCAAACGGAAATAACCCCAACGCTATTGAACAACGATATTTGCGGTATCGTGCATGGGCTTATAGACCAGGTACAGACCACTGCAATTTTTTCGCAAATTGTCGCTGAACTCGCCCGCTTCAAAGCGGAAAATGAAGCGGATTTTGTCGCATGGTTTGCCACAATACAAGATATTTTAAACGAAAGCGCAGCCGGGAACCTGCTTGCGCTGATAACGGCCCTGCAGGATGGCACCACGCCCGCAGGCGACGCGGCAAAGCTGGGCGGGCAGACCCCGGAGTATTACGGCAAAGCAGAAGATGTAACGGCGGCTGCCACGGCTGCCGCAAATGCACAAACAGCGGCCACCGCCGCAAACAACAATGCAGGTACAAGAATGCCTATTGCAGGTGGAACATTTACCGGCACTGTTCTTAACCAAGTGGCAGATGTTTATGATAGCGTAAAGCGCATA
>JBKEBR010000514.1:0-1887 GCA_047973285.1 Oscillospiraceae bacterium
AGGAGGCGCAGCAGCCGGACTACATCAGCCGCATTGGCGACCCCGGTATATTGGGGGAAGAGGGCGACCCCAACGCGGATTTTAATTATGAGATGGCGCTTCTTTTTTGGAACAGCCTTTATCAAAACAAGACCCTGAACGAGGAGGCTGTTTTTTACGTTAACGACACCGACATCTACGGCTACCAAATGACCGGCTACGAGCCTATTTTTGATGAAAATGGCAACGGCGTGGGCGTGCTGGCCCTGGATGTGAGCATGGGTGAAATTAAAGAACACCTGAACAACTACCTGCTAACCATAGGGGCGGCGGCAGTGGCGCTGCTGGTTTTGTTTCTTGTGGTGCTGCTTACCGTGCTCACCCGCAGCGTCATCAACCCGGTAAAAAACCTGGCCCTCAGCGCGCACGACTTTATGGCCCAAAGCCAGGCGGCGGGCGAGGACCCGGAAAAGCTGAATTTCAAGGCGGTGTCCATCCACACCGGAGACGAAATTGAGCTGCTGGGCAGAAGCCTGGAGGATATGACCGGCGAAATTAAAAGCTACATGGTGAATTTAAAGGCCGTTGTAGGCGAAAAGGAGCGCATTGGCGCGGAGCTCAGCCTTGCCACAGACATTCAGGTATCCATGCTGCCCCGCATTTTTCCCGCCTTCCCCAACCGGCCGGAAATTGATATTTACGCCACCATGAACCCCGCGAAGGAGGTGGGCGGAGATTTCTACGACTTCTTCTTTGTAGACAACAACCACCTGTGCGTGGTGGTTGCCTACGTGTCGGGCCAGGGTGTGACCGCGGCGCTGTTCATGGTTATTGCCAAAACCCTAATTAAAAACAATACACTGGCGGGCCTTTCCATGGCGCAGGTGTTTACCCATACCAACGGCCAGCTGTGTGAAAACAATGACGCCGGGCTGTTTGTTACCGCCTGGGCGGGCCTGCTGGAAATTTCCACCGGCAAGTTCACCTATGTGAACGCGGGCCACAACCCGCCATTGCTGCGCCGCGCCGGGCAGCCGTACGAATACCTGCGCAGCCGGCCCGGCCTTGTTTTGGCGGGCATGGAAGGGTTTTGTTACAGGCAGAATGAAATGATGCTAAAGGAGGGAGACACTTTGTTTCTTTATACAGACGGCATAACAGAGGCCGCAAATACCAACGAAAATTTATATGGCGAGCAAAGGCTGAAGGAAACCCTGAACCGGGCAGAGAAGGCCATGCCCCAAGCGCTGCTGGAAAATGTGGCCCATGCCGTAGAGGTTTTTGCCGGCAGTGCCCCCCAATCCGACGATATTACCATGCTAGGGCTGCGCATCCAGGGCAGCCCCGGGCAGCAAGCAAGGAGTTAACCGATATTCCTATGGAAGACAGAACAGCTGCGCTGACAACGGCGGAGGAACTGGATAAAATTATTCCGCTGCCGGAAAATGAAAAAAAGGCTATTTCACAGGTGCGCGCCTGCTACGGTATGCGCATTACCCCGTATTATGCGTCGCTGATAGACCCGCGGGATGAAAATTCACCCATACGGCGGCAGTGCGTGCCCAGCCTGGAGGAACTGAACAACCCGGCCCATTTTGAAAACGACCCTCTGCACGAAAACGCCTGCAGCCCGGTGCCCTACCTAACCCACAAATACCCCGACCGGGCCGCTTTTTATATCTGCAATTCCTGTTTTACCCTTTGCCGCCACTGTACCCGCAAAAATACCGTTATCAAGGGCCGGCGGGTAACCCACGCGCAGTTCGAGGAAGTTTTGGCCTATTTGCGCGGCACCCCCCAAATACGGGACGTGCTGGTAACCGGCGGCGACCCGCTTACCCTGGAGGATGAGGAGCTGGACTATTTTCTCAGCCGCCTGCGCGCCATTCCCCATGTTCAAACACTGCG
>JBKEBR010000515.1:0-1632 GCA_047973285.1 Oscillospiraceae bacterium
AATGCGCTTTACCTGTATGCCGCCGCTGGCGGAATCGGCGCAGGCAAACCGGCCGGTAACGTTGGGGTCCATGCCGTCGCCGCTAATGTCTTTGCCAATGCGGTCTACCACAAGCTCATCTATTGCGTCAAACCAAATGCGGCCCATTTTGCTTTTTGCCTCTAACAAAAGTTTGGGCTCCTCGGTCCAAATCTCTTCCTTGGTAAGGGCGGCAATTTTATAGGTTTGGTCGAAGGCGTTTTCAATCATGCCCACAGCGGCCACCACATTGGCGTGGCCCAGAACCACCTTGGCCACCCGGGGCATTAGGGCGCCCATGTTGATAAAGCCGGACTCGTGCACCGTTTCGGCGCCATGCTGCTTGCCCATGCCAATGACCGCCATTTTCATCAGGCCGCTTTCGTGCGGGCCCCTGAACGCGGTGTGCGCCTTAATGCGCCCGCTTAAAATTATGGCATCCGCGTCGTGGGCATATTTGTCCATGTAAACCGGCATGCCGTCTTCCAGTCTGCCAATTTCCACCGTTTCCATTGTGGCGCGTATGGGGCAGCCAACAAACTCTTCGGTTACGCCATAGCCCTCCAAAATTTTTCTTTGCCCTTCGGCGGTGGCGCCGCCGTGGCTGCCCATGGCCGGGAACACAAAGGGAAAAGCGCCGCGTTCTTTTACAAAATCTGCAATGGCTTTGGTAATAAGGGCAACGTTGGCAACCCCTCTGCTGCCGCAGGTAATGGCCACCTGCATGCCGGGCAAAATACCCTTTTCAATTTCCGGCCTTGCAAGCTGCCGGCGCACAATTCCGGGAATTTCCTCCGGGGTAAGGTGCGTTTCGTCAAACCTTTGCCTTATTTTCACCATGCGCGGCAGTTTTACCGGCTCGCACAATTTTGTAACCACATTTCCTTCCAGAACGCTTTCCATTGCCATTGGCTGCTGAATCCCCCTAGTTGTGTACCGAATAACATCATATCATCTGATGACGTTACTAGTATAACTGCATTCCTTTGGGGATTCAATTAGCCAACCTGCCGGATTATTGACCTTAATATTGTACGTTGTAACCAAAACTATAGAAACCAGCGGCCGCAAAAGCGCGCAAACAGGCTACAAATACAAAATATATACATCATGTATATATGTTTAAGCCTTAAAAAAGCAAGCCCTATAAAATGCTTTGCTGCCATTTTACTTGCACTTGCTTTTGAACCACTGCTACTAAGATATAAAAAATGCTTCGGCCTGTCAATATAAAAACTGTAGAAAAATTGGCAAAAAAACATACATTTTAGATAATAAGATTGTTTATAAATTAACGTACTCTTTGGGTTAATTGCCGTTTCAGCCGGTATTTTGCCGCTTTGTTTTACAGAAACCTGCAATTGCTACGTTCTATTTTCGAAAAGAAATACTTTTTTTCGCCGCCGCATTGACTGTGCGGGCAACTGCGTCTATAATTTATTACGAGTTCATAATACAAAATGTTTCCAAATAACAAGTTATTACTTTTTGTATATTATTTAAGGGAGTGTCTGCTGTGGAAAGTGTTGTTGCAAACCTTGTGAAGGATGTTTATGTGCCCAAAATGTTTACCGTTCGCCAAAAATTTCCACGGCCCAAAATAGAGGCCGCGGC
>JBKEBR010000516.1:0-1995 GCA_047973285.1 Oscillospiraceae bacterium
CACGGGCTATTTTTTGACCGTTTTTTGACCGGGCAAAAATTTATTTTTGCAAAAAAGAAACGTATAAAAGGTGTTTTTGTAATATCTTCCCTTTTTCTGCCTTTTGGCTGTAAGTGTTTTGTAGGGGGGCGGTGTCTTATTACATAAGCCTGCCCGCAGGGGAAGGGGCGCTTTGCCCTTTTGGCCTTGGCGGTGCGGCAGGCAAAAACAGAACAGGGGTGCATTGCCAATGGAAAGCCAGAAAAGCACAAGCCGCTACGCGGCGGCGCTGAAGGAAACAAAGGGCTACCTGCCCGCGGGGGAAGAGTGCAAGGGGGCGCTGGCGGCGGTGCAGGCCGGGGGGGCGCTTTCGCAGGCCCTGCACCGCTGCATGCCCACCCTGTTTTCCGGCCTGCCCATTAAAAAGCCCCGCCGCTACCTTGTGGTGTATTCCGCCGAAACGGTAATTTTTACCGGGCTTTCCAAAACGGGCGCAGGCGCCCCGTACCAGCCGGAGTGCTTTATTGCCAAGCCCATGCAAGAGCTTACCATTAAAGAAAGGCATGGCAGGGTGTGGCTTGGCCTGTATACGCCGGGCGAAAAAAGGTGGGTGCAGGTGCTGGTTTCCGGCAGGCCCGCCGCCCAGCTTGCCTTTTTGCGGGCGGCGGTACAAAAAAGCCGCGCGGCTCTGGCCGGCTCTTAAAATGCCTTTTTCCTCTGTGGGCAAAGCGGTGCCGCCCGTACCTGGGGGGCGGCGGCACCCCCGCCCGCAGCTAAAATACCCGTCTGCACCCGCAGGCAAAAATACAAAACCGGCAAACAGGGCAAGGCGCTCTGTTTGCCGGTTTTGTGTATGCGCATACCCACCGGCGGGGCGGCCCCGCCCGGCAAAAGCCTTTGCCAATATTGGGGCATTTGGCCTTAGCGCACAGCCCGGCAAAATTTTGGCCGAGAGATGGGTGTTGTGCCTTTGTTTTTTTAAAAAACCGCCCCTGCCCAAAGCGGCCTGGCCCTTATCCATGCAGCAAACCCCGGCGGCCGGGCAGTGGCACAAATTAAAAGCGGGCCCGTTTTGGGCCCGCAAAAAGGTTTTAAAACCGCCCGCCAAAGGCGGCAGGGCAATGCCAGCCACCGGAATAGAACCGCCCGGCCCGGCAAAAGCCTATGCCGGGTTGTGCTTTTGTTTTTTAAAGCTGCCCGCCAAAGGCGGGGGGCTGCCCTTATTCATGGCAGCTAAACCGCCGGCCCTTTTGGGGGGCGCGCCCCTCTCAGGCCATGTGGGTGTTCAAAAAAGCAAGGGTTTTGGCAAAGCACTCCTCGGCCTTGTCGGCGTAATTTTCGTAGTTAAACTGGTATTCGTGGGGCACCTGCCCTGCCTCGGCGGGGTAAAACAGCGAATCCACCGGCACGCCAAGGCCCTCCAGCTTTTGCACCAGCGCCTTTCCCTGCCCTTCAAAGGACCCCCAGTTGCCGTCGGTTATAAAGCTGGGCGGGTAGGCGGCGGTAACATAATGGTAGGTAGAAACCTGGTTTGCGCCCTCCGCTTCCATCCAGCCCTTTTCGCCAAAATAGGCCCAGCCCACCTGCTGCACAAAAAAGCGCGCCAGGGCGCTGTCTGCATTTTTAAAGGAATCCATCTGGTAGGGGCCGCAGTACAGCAGGGTGGCCTTTATGGCGCCTGCGGGCACCACCGCCTGGGTTTGCATTTCTTTGGCAAGGGCGGGGTTGGTTTGCAGGGCAACAAACTGCGAGGCAATTTGCGCGCCTGCCGAATCGCCCCCAAAGGCAAGGTTGTCAATGTCTACCGTGGGGAATTCTGCCGGGTGGCTGCGCACATATTCGTAGGCTTCGCCCACCTGCACCACCGCCGCGGGGTAGTGGGTTTCGGGGGCCAGGGCGTAGTTCAGCGAAATAACCGTGTAGCCCTCGGGCACCAGCTGCAAGGCAAAGGGCTTAAGCCCGCCCTTGTCGCCCGCCAAAAAGGCCCCGCCGTGCACCCAAAACAGGGTGGGCAGC
>JBKEBR010000517.1:0-6190 GCA_047973285.1 Oscillospiraceae bacterium
AAAACCTGGCGCATGGTGGAAATGCCCGGCAGCCGCGGGCGGGTTCACCCCACGGTGGTAGAGCTGGGCAACGGGCACCTGGCCGCCTTTATGCGCAGCCGCGAGGCCGACAATATTTACCGCAGCGAATCGCTGGACTGGGGCGAAACCTGGTCGGTGCCAAAGCCCACCCCCCTGCCCAACAACAACTCGTCCATCAGTGCCATCCGCACCCAAAGCGGCCGTGTTGCCGTGGCCTACAACCCCACCCGCACGCCCGCCCCGGTGCCCGGCAAGGCGGCCTGGCCCGGCCTGCGCTGCCCGGTTGCCGTGGCGCTGTCGGAGGACGGCGGCCTCACCTTTCCCCTCATCCGCTGGATGGAGCGGGGCGAGGGCTTTGTGGGCGAAGAGAACAAAACCAACAACAAACAGTACGAGTACCCTTATTTAATGCAAAGCGCCGACGGCCGGCTGCATTTAACCTATGCCGCCTACACCCGCAAATGCATCAAATACGTAAGCTTTACCGAAGAGGATGTGGCGGGCGAAAAGCGCGAGCGCGCAGGCGTGTACAACCCCACCTCCGGCGAGGGCACAAAGTAAAAGGCTGTGTGCCCGGTTGTCAACCAAATTCCACCAACAGGAGTGATATAAAATGCTGAATGCGTACAATTTGAAAATGCCCCACGCCGTGTACGGCGGCGAAAACGCAATGGGCAACATGACCACCATACTAAAAAGCGGCCATGTAAAACGGGCGGCCGTTTTTACCGACAAGGGAATTCGGGGCAACGGCCTGCTTGCCCTGCCCGAGGCGGCCATAAAAGCGGCGGATGTGGACTATTATATTCTGGACGAAATTCCCGCCGAGCCCTCTTACACGGCGGTGCAGGAAATTGTGGACCAGTTTAAAACAAGCGGCGCCGACATAATGTTTGCCTGCGGCGGCGGCAGCGTTATGGATGCCGCCAAGCTGGCCAGTGTGCTTGTTACCGATGAATACGGTGTAAAGGAACTGCTGGACAACCCCGGCCTTGCCAAAAAGTTCATCCCCGTTATTATGGTTCCCACCACCGCGGGCACCGGCGCCGAAGTAACCCCCAACGCCATTGTGGCCGTTCCTGAAAAAGAGCTGAAGGTTGGCATTGTAAACGAAAACATGATTGCCGACTATGTAATTTTAGATGCGCGCATGATTAAAAACCTGCCAAGGCCCATTGCGGCGGCCACCGGGGTAGACGCCCTGTGCCACGCCATTGAATGCTACACCAGCAACAAGGCAAACCCCTTTTCCGACACCTTTGCTCTGGAGGCGCTGGATATGATTTTGAACAACATTATCCCCGCCTGCGACGACCCCGAGGCGGTGGAAGCCAAAAACAATATGCAAATTGCGGCGTTTTACGCCGGGTTTGCCATTACCTCTTCCGGCACCACCGCGGTGCATGCCCTAAGCTACCCGCTTGGGGGCAAGTACCACATTGCGCACGGTGTTTCCAACGCCATTCTGCTGGCGCCGGTAATGCGCTTTAACGCGGCCTTTTGCAGCAACCGCCTGGCCCAGGCCTACGACCGCTGCTGCCACGACGCGGTAAAAACCCGCAGCACAACCCAGGAAAAAACAGAGTGGGTAATTGAACAGCTGGAGCACATTGTGCGCCATTTGGATATTCCCACCAGCCTGAAGGAATTCGGCGTTCCCCGCGAAGATTTGGAGGGCTTGGTAGAAGCCGGCATGCAGGTGCAGCGCCTGCTGGTGAACAACCCCCGCCCCGTTACCGCCGAAGATGCGAAAAACCTGTATTTGGAAATTCTGTAATTCACCATAAACATAAAAAAGGAGAGCATTACAATGAAACATGTTGAACTCAAAGGCATTATCCCTCCTATTCTAACCCCCATAAACCCCGATGAATCGGTTAATTTGGCAGAGCTGCGCAACCAAATAGAGCGCCTTTTGGCGGGCGGCGTTCACGGCCTGTTTCCTTTTGGCACCAACGGCGAAGGCTATATTTTAAGCGAAGACGAAAAGGTAGAGGTGCTGAAAGCCACCATTGAGCAGGTAAAGGGGCGCGTTCCGGTATACGCGGGCACCGGCTGCATTTCCACCGCCGACACCATTCGCATGAGCAAAAAGGCCCAGCAGCTGGGCGCCGACGTGCTGTCCATCATCACCCCCAGCTTTGCGCTGGCCTCGCAAAAAGAGCTGTACGACCACTATGTGGAAATTGCAAAGCATGTGGATATTCCCATTGTGCTGTACAACATTCCCGCCCGCACCGGCAACAAGCTTTTGCCCGAAACCGTTGCAAAGCTGGCCAAGGATGTGGATGTTATTCTGGGCGCCAAAGACTCCAGCGGCGACTGGGACAACCTGCTGGCCTACATTACCTTAACCAAAGAGCTGGACAAAGACTTCCGCGTGCTGTCTGGAAACGACTCGCTGATTCTGCCCTGCCTGAAAGAGGGCGGCGCGGGCGGCATTGCAGGCTGCGCCAATGTGTACCCCCATGTGCTGGCCTCTATTTACGACCTGTTCGAAGCGGGCAAGCTGGAAGAAGCGCAAACGGCGCAAGACTCGATTGCCTCTTTCCGGGCGGTGTTCAAATACGGCAACCCCAACACCGTTGTTAAAAAGGCCGTTTCTTTGCTGGGCTACCCGGTGGGCGACTGCCGCCGCCCCTTCAACTATTTGTGCGACGAAGGCGTAGAAGCATTGAAGCAGGTTTTGAAGGAAAACGCCGCAAACGGCATGAACTGAGAAAGGGAACTGGTACCCGGAATGGACAAAAAACCAATTGTTGCCATTACAATGGGCGACCCCGCGGGCAACGGCCCTGAAATTACCATAAAGGCACTGGCAAACCCCGCCCTGTATGCCCGCTGCCGCCCCCTTGTGGTGGGCGACGCCGCCATTATGGAGCAGGCCACCCGCTTTGTGGGGCGGCCAGACATTAAAATTCGCAGCTGCAAAACAGTGGCCGAGGCACAGTTTGTGCCCGGCACGGTGGATGTGCTGCATCTGCCGCTTATTGAGGATGTTGCAAAGTTTGAAATAGGCAAGGTGAGCGTAGAGGGGGGCAACGCGGCGTTCCAGTGTGTGCGCGAGGCCATTCGGCTGGCCATGGCCGGGGAGGTGGACGCCACCTGCACCAACGCGCTAAACAAAGAGGCCCTCAACAATGCCCTTACATACTACAAGGGCGAAAAATCTGACGGGCACACCCATTTCGACGGCCACACCGAAATTTATGCCGCCTACACCGGCACCAAAAAGTACACCATGATGCTGGCCCACCATGATTTGCGGGTGGTGCACATTTCTACCCATGTTTCGCTGCGCGAAGCCTGCAACCGTGTAAAAAAGGCGCGGGTGCTGGAGGTAATAGAAATTGCCGACAAGGCCTGCAAGGAAATGGGCATTGCGGCGCCCCGTGTGGCGGTGGCGGGCTTAAACCCCCACTGCGGTGAAAACGGGCTTTTCGGCACCGAAGAAATTGAGGAAATAAACCCCGCCATTGAGGCAGCCCGGGCCGAGGGAATTGATGCCATTGGCCCCCTGCCCGCAGACAGCGTTTTTTCGCTGGCGCTGGGCGGCATGTACGACATTGTGGTGTGCATGTACCACGACCAGGGGCATATTCCGCTTAAAACCGTCGGCTTTGTGTACGACAGGGAAAAACAAACATGGAAAGCGATAGAGGGGGTTAACATAACCCTGGGGCTGCCCATCATTCGCACCAGTGTAGACCACGGCACCGGCTTTGCCCTGGCGGGCAAGGGCACCAGCAGCGAGCTAAGCCTTGTAAACGCCATTGATTACGCCATTCGCATGGCGGGCGCAAGAAAAAATTCTTAGCACAACGGCGGCAAACCTTATAAAATTTCATTCTGATTTTGCGGCAGCTATCTGCCGCAGAAAGGAGGCGGGCCGGTGCCCTTGTTTGAAAAGGCATGTTTTAGGGTGCAGGGCAATGCCATTTGCCCGCGGCCCTTGGCACAGCCCGGCAAACAAGCCGCAGCGGTAAACCACCCACGCTTTCCCAAGGCATCTATCCAGTATATTCCCGCGCTGAACATTCATGCCACCCCGTTCCCGCTACAAAAAAATAATTCTGATAGCAGAAAGGAAAGCCAACAATGACTGTTTCGATGATTATTGCTCTTGCCATCACCGTTCTCATGATTGTTCTGATCATGACGGAGAAACTCCCCTTTGGGGCGCCCCCGCTGCTTGCCTGCTTGCTGCTGGTGGTTTTTGGCGTAACCGATATCAAATCCGCTTTTGCGGGCTTCTCCAACTCCACCATTGTTATGCTGGCCTCTTTTATGGCCATTATAGCGGCCCTGCAAAAAACGCGGTTTATTGCCTCGTTCAAAAAAGCCATGTACAACATGGCCAGCAAAGGCGGCTTTAAGGCCTATGCCCTGCTTATTTTGGTGGTTATGCTGGGCACCAGCCTGTTTGGCACGGGCTCTACCGCCTACTATGTTTTAACCCTGGGCCTGCTTTCCACCATTCCCACCAGCAAAAAGCTGCCCGCCTCCAAAATTATTATGCCCACCGGTTTTGCCGCCAACCACCCGCTTATCCCCATCAACGTGGCATTGCAGTATGGCGTTGCCGTGGCGGTGCTGCAAAGCGCCGGCGCCCTTGTGGGTGAAATTTCTGTGGCCCGGTTCTCTATTATGACCTTCATTCTTTCTGTGGCCTTCCTGGCATGGTGCTTAATTTCGTACAAGTCTTTGCCAGACCACCCCATTGCCGCGGCAACCGAGGAAGCCAAGGCCGCGGGTGAAAATATTGCCGAAATGCCCAAGTGGAAGGAATATACCATTTACGGCGCCTTCATATTTGCCGTTGTCGGCATGCTGCTGCAAAGCTCTATTGGCGACGCCGGTTACGCCATGACCGGCCTGTCGGTTGCCCTGCTGCTTGCCATTGGCGCTATGAACTTCAAGGAAATTCGCGACGCCATCTGCTCGCCCATTATCCTCATGTCTGCCGGTGTTATCGGCGTTGCCGATGCCCTTGGCAGCACCGGCTTAACGGCCCTGGTTGGTGAAACGGTGGCCAATTTGCTTGGCAACAGTATCAGCCCCTTTATTTTGGTGTTTGCCTTCTGTGTGCTTACCAGTGTGCTGGCCACCCTTACCGGTTCCACGCTGGGCACCGTGTACATCTTCGCGCCGCTGGCCATTTCCACCTGCATGAGCATGGGCCTGAACCCCACCGCCGCCGCGGCCGCCATTGTTGTTTCCGGCTGGAACGGCCACTTCCTGCCCATTGACGGCATGCCCGCCATGATTATGGGCATTGGCAAATACAAACTGACAGAGTTCTGGAAATTTACTGTTCCCATGTACTTTATTCGTTTGCTGGCCTTAACCGCAGGCGCCTTGCTGATGTTCCCCATGTAAGGCTTGCCATACAAACAACTGTTTTCAGATAGGCAGAGAAAGAAGTGTAACTATGACAAATACGTTTGAACTGGAGCATATTGGCATCAATACCCCGAATGCGGAAGAGGCGGAAAAACTGGCCCAGCTTTTAAGCCTGATGTTTAACCTTGCGCCCCGCCACGGGCAAAAGTCTGAATTCGGGGGGCCGTACTTTGAATGCATGAAGGAACCTTTTCTGGGGGCAAACGGGCACATTGCCATGCGCACCCCCAATTTGGCCGCCGCTGTGGAGGAGCTTGAGGGAAAGGGCTTTTCCTTTAACATGGATACCGCCGCGTATACCGAAGAGGGCGCGCTGAAAAATGTTTACCTGGCCGGCGAATTTGGCGGCTTTGCCATCCATATTATGCAAAAATAACGCCCAAAAATTTTGGGTATGCCTTGGCGGCTTTAAAAGGCGGGCTGGGGGCGAATATTAAGAACAGGGCCTTTTAAAGCGGCTGTAATACAAAGCAAGAGGGCGGCGTGGAAATTCCCGCCGCCCTCTTGCTTTTTGTTGGCGCCGAATAGGCATGATTAAACCCCCAGTTGAACTGGGGGTCATAAAAATTGCTTTAGCAAAAGTATGAACCTCCTGTATACTGAGTGGCGGTCTGGCAACCACACTCAAACAGGAGGTTCATGTCAAGTGAACGAAGTAAAAAGTTTATCACACAGTAAAGTACAGTATACAAAGGACTACACAGGGTAACGGTGTGACGGGTGATGTATTGCCCGTTAGATTTTCCAAGTGATGTTCATCTTTTCA
>JBKEBR010000518.1:0-2686 GCA_047973285.1 Oscillospiraceae bacterium
CCTCCTTTGGCGGCGGGGGCGTTAGACGATACCTACGTGGAGCAAACGGCAGGGCAAAATAAAAATTCCCTAAGCCCGGCTTTGGGAATTGTAGTGTTGGCGGTGGTTGCCGTATTTCTTGCGGCCTCGGGCATTCTTTTCGCGAAGGTTGTAAAGAAGAAAAAAGAATAAGACTGCGGGTGCAGGAGGGGTGGTTTCACCCTTCCTGTTTCCATATACCGCAGAAAGGGGAAGGTATGACCAAAGCCTACAACATTGCCCTGGTGGGTATTTTATCTGCCGTGAATGTTTCCTCCAGGGTTGCGTTCCAATTTCTTCCCAACATAAAGCCGGTAACCTCTATTGTTATGCTGACGGCCATGTTTTTTGGCCTTTATGTTGCCGTGCAGGTGGTGGTAACCACTACGCTTTTGTCTGGAGTACTGCTGGGGCTAGGCCCCTATGTGCTGTTTCAAATAGCGGCATGGGTGGTAATCGCTTTGGCCACGGCCGCCATTCACCGGTGTGTAAAGCAAAAAAGCATTCTTTTATACACCCTGTGGGCGGGCCTGTGCGGGTTTGTGTTTGGGTTTGTTGTTTCTTTGGAAAAGCTGTTGTACGGCTGGGCGTTTTTTTTGGCGTATTATGTGGCGGGGCTTCCCTTCGACGGGCTGCATGCCCTTGGCAATCTCCTGTTTTTCCCCATTTGCTACTTTGCTCTCTCCCCTGTTTTTAAACGGGCCAACCATACGGCGCGGCGGTAAGGGCCGGTTTTGCCGCCGGAGCTTGCCGCCCGGTTACCCAAGCAGGGAAAGCAAAATGCCCGCGGCAACCGCCGAGCCAATAACCCCCGCCACATTGGGGCCAATGGCGTGCATTAAAAGCCAGTTCGACGGGTTTGCTTTTTGCCCCTCTTTGTGGGCCACCCGGGCCGCCATGGGCACGGCGGAAACCCCGGCGGCGCCAATAAGCGGGTTAATTTTTCCTCTGGTGAAAAAGCACATCAGCTTGCCAAGCAGCAGCCCCCCAACGGTGCTGAAAATAAAGGCGAACAGCCCAAGGCAAATAATTTTAAGGGTTTCGGGCCGCAAAAATGTTTCCGCGTTTGCGGTGGCCCCAACGGTTACCCCTAAAAATATGGTAACAATGTTGATAAGCGCATTTTGGGCCGTGTCGGAAAGGCGCTCTACAACACCGGCCTCTTTGAACAGGTTGCCAAGCATAAGCATTCCAATTAAAGGCGCAACCGAGGGCAAAAGCAGCACGCAAAGCAGGGTAACGATTATGGGGAAGCAAACCTTTTCCAGCTTCGACACGGTGCGAAGCTGGGTCATTACAATTTGCCGCTCCCGCTTTGTGGTTAAGGCGCGCATAAGGGGCGGCTGAATCATGGGAATAAGCGCCATGTAGGAATAGGCCGCAATGGCAACGGCGGGCAAAAGGTGGGGCGCCAGCCGGGTGGTTAAAAAAATGGCGGTGGGCCCGTCTGCCCCGCCAATAATGGCAATAGAAGCGGCCTCGGCAGGAGTAAAGCCCAGCAGGGCGGCAATTACAAAGGCAACCGCAATGCTCAGCTGGGCGCCCGCGCCTAAAAGAAGGCTGCTGGGCCGCGCTATCAGCGGGCCAAAATCTGTCATGGCGCAAATGCCAAGAAAAATAATAGAGGGGTAAATGCCCAGCTTTACGCCCTGGTATAAATAGTACAGCAGCCCCCCCGCCGAAGTGCCGCTCGGCTCGCTCATCAGCCCTGTTAGCGGAAGGTTGGCCAGCAAAATGCCAAAGGCTATGGGCAGCAACAGCAAGGGCTCAAACTTGCGGGCAATTGCAAAATAAACCAGCACACAGGCAAGCAAAAGCATAACCAGGTGCTGCCACCGAAGGGCGGCAAAGCCGGAGGTTTGCCAAAGTTTTTGAAGCGCGTCTATAAACATAGTTCCCTCTTTCAGCTGTTATTGCCGCTGTTGTTTTGTAAATTTTTTTGGCCGCCGTACAGGTGCTCCAGCTTGCTTATCGCCCACGAAAAAAGCCGAATGCACCCCCAAAGGCACAGCAAAACCGCAAACACCACCAGCATAAGAAAAACCGCAACGCCAACGCTTTCCAGAATTCCCACAGGTGAACCCCTCCCTTTCTTTTCAGCATAAAAAAATAGAGGCCTCTCGCGAAGCCTCCACCCTAAGCTACAGTAAACTTGAAAATGAACAGTGCAAGCGGCACTGTGCACCCAACCGGAAGAATGTATATTTAATTATAAAACACAATAGCACAAGCCGGCAAACTTGTCAATTTCGCAAAGCGGTTTTATGGGTGCCCGGCACCCGTTTTTAAAAGGCTGGCTTTGCTGCAGTGGCAAAGGCCGGGCGCCGCGGCCTTGCCAAAACAGGGGGCAGGGCCTTTTTTACCGCCAGTAACACACAGGGGTTCTTGTTTGTACCAAGGCAGGCGGTGGTTTGCCCTGGCGCATTTTTTTAAAAGGGGCGGGGAAAGCCCCCAAAAGCGCTGTTATTTATGGACAGCGTTCGATATTCAGGCGGCGCTGAAAGGTAACGCGGTATTTACAACAAAACACGTAAAAAGGCAGGCAGCAGGCGCGGCCCCGTGTAGGGCCGCGCCTGCTGCCTGCCTTTTTGGGGCCGTAAATTTAACGCTAAAACTCTTTTTTTGTTTTGGCCGGGCCGGAAATAACTGGCTTTTATTTTAAAACACG
>JBKEBR010000519.1:0-7051 GCA_047973285.1 Oscillospiraceae bacterium
CACCCTGCTTTGTATGGCCCTTTTGGCGGCTTTTGTTGCCACCTGGGGTTATTTGCTGCGCGCCCCCGCCAATTACCGGCAGCAGCGCAAGCTGTGGGGCGCAGACAGCCTGGAGAAAGAGGTCGCTTTTTACGAGAGCCATATTCAGCAGGTAAGCCCTCTTGGCAGGCTTTCCTTTCGCTACGAGGACATTGGCAGGGTGGTACAAAACAAAACCGTGCTGGTAATGGTTATCAACAATGCGGCACTGCTGATACAAAAAGATGGTTTTACAAAGGGGGCCGCCCCAGAATTTGAAGCCTTTTTGCGGCAGAAGGCCGGAAAGAAGGAATAAAAAAACAGCCGGGGTAAGGTTTGGCGGCCAAAACCCGGCGCCGCAGTAAAATTGCGGTAAGCTACCCCATAAGCCGGGCAAGGTTTTTACCGGGCCATAAACAGAAAAGGAAATTTTTTGGAATGCTTCCCTTTTTTATGAGGCCCCGGCGGCCGGGCAATGCGGGCCGGCTATTTCTTGTCTTCGGGCGGCTTTGGAATTTCATTTCCCGGAATGGCCGGGGGCACAAAGCCCTCCCCAAAAACCTCGCTGGCCTCGGTAATCATAATCAGGGCGTTGGCATCCACCGCGTGGGCGGCGGTGCGCACCTTGTATATTTCACTTTTAGAGCAGGCGCAGTACAGCATTTCCCGCTCTTCCCCGGTGTAGGTGCCAATGGCCTTTACGGCGGTGGAGCCCCGCCCCACCTCTACGCTAATGGCCTCTGCCATTTGGGCCGCCCGGTTGGTAATAATAATGGCCAGCTTGCCGCTGCCCGCGCCGTACAGCACATAGTCCATCATAATGGTGCAGGCAAAAGAGGCAATAATGCCATACAATACGGCGTCCACATTTTTAAAGACAAACCCGCCTAAAACAATAACAGCAGCGTCCAGCGCAAGAGAACTTTGCCCCACCGAAAAATGGGGGTTAAGCTTTTTTACCGCCATAATTAAAAAGTCGCTGCCGCCGGTGGAAGACCCCCGCATGTAAATAATGGCAAGGCCCGCGCCCAGCAAAACCCCGGTGAACATGGCGGCCATAAGGGAGTTGCCGGTGTAGGTGGGCAGCAGCGGAAACACAACATCAAGAAAAAAGGTGTTGATAAGCATGGTCCACAAGCTTTTAATTAAAAAAGAAAGCCCCACCACCCGGGTGCAAACCAAAATAATGGGAACGTTCAGGGCAAGCGCCAGCACGCCAATGGGCAGCCCGGTGTAATGGTTGATGATAATAGAAAGGCCCGAAATACCGCCCGGCGCAAAATTGGCCTGCAGGGCAAAGGTGTACAGGGCAAGCGCGTATAAAATGCTGCCGCCGGTGTAATAAAGGGTGTCGATGAGAAAGGTTTTCAGGTTGAAGCGAAATTTCATACAGGGCTCCTTGTTAAAAAGTACGGCAAAGGGTAAAACCACATTCTTATTATACCCCAAAACAAAAACAAACGCACCCCGCCGCCGGCGAAAATGGAGGGAAAAACGGCTATTCTACGCCGGGCGGCAAGTAGTATAATAGAGGTACGCCTTTCCCATACAAGAATAGGAGCATTCAATGAAAAACCAGGGTTATGAAGATGTCATTGCGGCTGGGCGCCGGTTGATGAAAAGCAATTTTACCACCTCGCAAATGGTAACCGACCAGCAGAAAAAACTAGACCAGCCCCCCGTTGCAAAAGGGTGCAAAACGGAAAACGGCATTCTTTTGCCGCCCTTTAGCGAAGGAGACCTTGCCACCAACCATTATTATACGCTGCTTTCGCAGCGGCGCAGCCGCCGGGTATTTGCACAAGAGGAAATTTCTTTGCGGGCGCTGCATTTTTTGCTGTGGAGCACCCAGGGGGTTTTACAGGTAGCCGGGGGCAGCCGCCCCTATACGCTGCGCCCTGTTGCCAGCGGCGGCGCACGCCACGCGTTTGAAACCTACCTTGTAATTAACCGGGTACAGGGGCTGGCGCCGGGGCTGTACCACTACCTGCCGCTGCAAAATAAGCTGGAATTTTTGGGCGAGCCGGAAAACCGGCAAGACCAGCTGGCGGCCTCCCTTTCGGGCCAAACATGGGCGGGGCAAAGCGCGGCGGTGTTGTTCTGGGCGGCCAACGCATACCGCTGTGAATGGCGGTATGGAGACAAGGCCCACAAGCTGATGCTGCTGGATGCGGGGCATGTGGGGCAAAACCTGATGCTGAGCGCCGAAGCGCTTGGGCTTGGCAGCTGCTGTATGGCCGCCTACGACCAAAAAGCCTGCGATACCCTGCTGGGCCTTGATGGTGAACAGGAATTTGTGGTGTATGCCGCGGCGGTGGGAACGCCAAAACCCCAGCCCGAAAAATAAACAGGCAGAACAAGAAATACCGGTAAGCCCGTAGGTATATAGCAAAAAGCTATACCCCGCCATACAAAATTGCAATTGGCGCGGCAAGGCGGCTTTGTGGTACACTTTGCTCATGAAGAATATCCCCAATTACAGGAGTGGTATACAATGAGTAATTTTACAAAAAGAATTTCCGCCCCCTTTAGGCACGACGTGGTGGGCAGCTTTTTGCGCCCCCAAAGGCTGAAGGAGGCCCGCGCCGGCTTTGAAGCCGGGGCCACCACCCGCGAAGCCTTAACCGCTGTAGAAGACGAGTGCATTCGGGAGCTGGTGGAAAAAGAAAAACAGGCGGGCCTTTTAAGCGTTACCGACGGCGAGTTTCGGCGCAGCTACTGGCATTTGGATTTTATGTGGGGCTTCGACGGGGTAGAGCATAACAACATGGAGCACGGGTATTTTTTCCATGGGGAGGAAACCCGAAATGACTCTGCCCGCCTTACCGGGAAAATTAAATTTACAGGCCACTCCTTTTTGCAGCATTACCGCTTTTTGAAACAGGCGGCGGGCAAAGGGGTGTTTACCCGCCAAACCATTCCCGCCCCGGCGCAGTTTTACGCCGAGCTGGTGCGCGGTGAAAACGAAAAGGCCGTAAACCTGTACTACCCGAACCGGGAGGAGCTGTATACAGATTTGGCCTCCGCCTACCAGGGCTTTATTGCGGCGCTGTACGCCGAGGGCTGCCGCAACCTGCAGCTGGACGACTGTACCTGGGGCATGCTGTGCGACGAAGGCTTTTGGGAAAAAATGGCGGGCGCGGGCTACGACATGAACCAACTGCAGGGCCTGTACCTTCGCCTTAACAACGCGGCCCTTGAAAACCTGCCCGAAGGCCTTGTGGTGAACACCCATGTGTGCCGCGGCAACTACCATTCCACCTGGGCAACCTCGGGCGGGTATGCCCCGGTTGCCAAAACCCTGTTTGGCGGCGAAAACGTAAATGCCTTTTATTTGGAGTTTGACGACGACCGTTCGGGCGGGTTTGAGCCGCTACAAGAAGTGGGCGAAGGCAAGCTGGTGGTGCTGGGGCTGGTTACCTCAAAGGCGCCAAAGCTTGAGGACAAAGCCATTATTAAAAAACGCATAGAGGAAGCGGCCCATTACCTGCCGCTGGACAGGCTGTGCCTAAGTCCCCAGTGTGGGTTTGCCTCCACCGAGGAAGGCAATATTTTAACCGAAGAGGAGCAGTGGGCCAAAATACGGCTGATTAAGGAAATTGCCGAAGAGGTTTGGGGCTAAAGCCAGCCTAGCCCGGGGGCACTTTGCCTCTTCCCTGTTTGCCGCCAACCGGGCAGGGTTTTGTTTCAACCTTCCGTTGGCCCATTTCTTTCGCCAACCTTTCTTGGGTGGCGGGCAAGGGTCTCTTTATCTTCTGGTGTTCTATTGGAATATACAAATTCCCCTGTTGCAGGTGTATCCTGCAACAGGGGAATTTTTTCTGCCTATTTTACCTGGGCCGGTGCAGTGAAGGGCGAAAGGCTCTCATTGGTTCCAAGCAGGAAGCCCCCCGGCCAAACGGGAAGAAGAAAAATGAAAACAGCTTTTGTAAACGGAAGGGCCCTTTGTACCGTGCGCGGCAATTCGGCCAACACGCCCGGGTTTAGAAGGGTTATGCCAAGCAACGCAATGGCTGTCTGCGCAGAAGCTGCGTTTGCTTTCTCCTCAAAATCCTCTTGGCTGCTTTGTGTTTGCAGGGCGGTTAGCCCTGCGCCGCCTGGCTTTGCAAAAAGGGCACAATGTCGGCCAGGCTGTTCAATACAGCCGCGGCTTTTTGCCGCAGTGCCGGGGTGGCGGGCAGCATGTCGGGAATCATTACGGTAACACAGCCCGCGGCCGCGGCGCTGGTAACGCCGTTTACGCTGTCTTCCACGGCAAGGCAGCTTTGCGGCGTAAGGCCAAGGGCCTTTGCGGCGGCAATAAAAATATCCGGCTCCGGTTTAAATTTGGGCACCATATCGCCCGCAATAACCGCAGAAAAATAGTGGGCAATCCCGGCGTTCTCCAGGTAGTGGCTTACAGTTTTGTACTGCGAGGAGGAGGCCACCGCAAGTTTATAGCCTGCGGCGGTAAGGGCGGAAAGGCACGCGTCCAGCCCCGGCATTTTGGGCACGCCATGTTCGGCAAGCTCCTCTGCAATGGCCTGCCGAACGTGGGCCATAAAAGCAGCATAATCAAAATTTTCGCCATATTCACGCAGAAAAATGTTTTGAATTTGCCTGCTGCCCGCCCCGCATATTTCTATGTAAAGCGCAGAATTTGGCCTGGCGTAGCCCATTTCCTGCAAAATGTCGCCCTCCAGGCGGGCGGCCATTTTTTCGGTATCAAACAAAATTCCGTCCATGTCAAACAAAACACCCTGTATCATTGCTGCTCCCTTGTCAATAAACCTGTGGTGTACAACCGTATTGTTGAATATTGTACCAAACCCCGGCGGGCAGGTCAAATTGCCGCAGGGCAATTGGGAAAAATTTATAAGAAGTTTTTGTGCAAAAATTCATCTTTTTGGGTCGTTTCGCTTGCAAAGCGGAACAGCAGGTTTTACAATATAAAATAAATTCAATGCAGAAAGGGAATATGAAATGGAAATTCGTGTTGCTAAAACCCAAAGCCCGAAACCAAAGCCGGACCAGAACAACCTGGGTTTTGGGAAGTACTATACCGACCACATGTTTGTTATGCCGTACACCACTGAAAAAGGATGGCACGATGCCGCCATTATTCCCTATGCACCCTTCTCGCTTGACCCCGCCGCCATTGTGTTCCACTACGGGCAGGAATGCTTTGAGGGTATGAAGGCCTACCGCACCGCCGAAGGCAGGGTGCAGCTGTTCCGCCCCGACAAAAATGCCGCCCGCATGGCGGCTACCCACCGCAGGCTGTGTATGCCTGAAGTGCCGGAGGAGCTGTTTGTAGAGGCTGTTAAGGCCCTTGTAAGCGTTGAGAAGGATTGGGTGCCCAGCAGCCCCGACACCAGCCTGTATATCCGCCCCTGCACCATTGCCACCGAGCCGCACTTGGGGGTAAAGCCAAGCAGCAGCTATTTGTTTTATGTTATCTGTTCGCCCTCCGGCGCGTACTACGAAGAAGGGCTGGACCCTGTAAAAATATATGTGGAAAATGAATACACCCGCGCGGCCCCCGGCGGCACCGGCGCTATCAAATGCGGCGGAAACTACGGGGCAAGCCTTGCGGGCCAAACAAAAGCCCACGACCTTGGCTACAGCCAGGTATTGTGGCTGGACGGCGTAGAGCGCAAGTATGTGGAAGAAGTGGGAAGCATGAACTGCTTTTTCAAAATTGACGGTAAAATTTATACCGCCCCCACCACCGGCACTGTGCTGCCGGGCATTACCCGTATGAGCTGTATTGAGTTGCTGAAAGACTGGGGCTACCCTGTGCTGGAGGAGCACCTTGCCATAGATGATTTGATGGCGGCGGCACGGGATGGCCGCTTAGAAGAGGTGTTTGGCACCGGCACCGCGGCGGTGGTAAGCCCGGTGGGCGAGCTTCGTTATAAAGACGAGGTTGCCCACATTGGCAGCGGCAAAATTGGCGAGGCAACCGCCCGCCTGTATACTACCCTTACCGGCATTCAGTGGGGCAAGCTGCCCGACACCAAAGGCTGGACGGTAGTGGTAGAGTAGTTTTATATAACTCGGCATTGCGTTTGTTCAAAAAGCCCGCGCCTGCGCAGCAGGTGCGGGCTTTTTGGGCCGCTGCCGCCTTGCTTCGGCACAGGGTTTGTGCTAAGCTTTTAAACAATGCTGAAACGTTAATAAATAAGTCTGGCACCAAGGCGCAGGTGGGGTTTGCCGCAGGTTTTGTGTTATGTTTTGAGCTTCTTGTATTGAAAAGCCTGGTTTTAACCGGCCGGCGCGGTGGCTGCCGGCCGGTCGAAAATATAATGGCTGCGTTTGCGTGAAAGAATAAGGCAGATAATAATACTGCGTGCAGCTATTCAGGTAGTGGTGCCTTGCTGCAAAATAGCCCTTGCAAGCCGGGTGGCTTTAAGGGTGTTTTGGTTTACAGCGGCAAGCTTTCCACAGCGGACGGCAAAATGCCCTATGGTAATGGTGAAGGGAACCCGCAGGAAAAGCTTCTATATGCTTTTGCCCTGCTTACCAAACGCCACCGGGTAAATATAAAATGTTAGGTTACCTTCTGTATAGGCCCAGCAATGCTTTTTGCCTCCGGCTTAAAAAGAGGAATCTCAACACTTGGGCCTGTTTGCTGCCGGTAAGTTTTGTGGGCACACAAATGCGATGAAAAACAAATTGTTCTGTGTACTTACAGGCTTTGCAAAAGGCGCAGGGTTTTGCAATTGAAACGTGGAATTAAAAGAGCACCCAAGCAAACAAGAAAGGCCGGTATAAAATGGAAGGGTTATTTGGCCGCCTGGCGGTTGCAATGTGCGTTGCGCTGCCTTTTTATGTGGTGGCACGCGCAGGGTATATAAAAAAGAAAAGGCCGCCTAAAAATAATATGCGCGAGGTTATTGTATGCCTGTTTTTTGTTTTTATGGCGGGGCTGCTTGCGCTGGTGCTGCGGCCGGGGTATTTTAATTCTGAAGGCGGGCCCTTTTGGCAGGCGGCATGGCAGCGCCTTGCCACCGGGGCGGACGTAAACTTTACGCCGTTTTTTACAATTAAA
>JBKEBR010000520.1:0-7024 GCA_047973285.1 Oscillospiraceae bacterium
CATTTCGGGCGCTTGGAAGAATTGAAAGTAGACAGCGTTGTTGTGTAAAGCGATAAATACGGAACTGAGTACCGCTACGAAGTGCACGGCACAGAAACAATCGGCCGAACGAGGTGGATGTACTGGAAGATTACAAGGGCCAATATGGGCTTACCCTTGTGACCGGCGCCGATCAGGGGAAAACCGCATGCTGGTGCGGTGCAGTTGTATCGGATGATCGCATCAGCACGGGATGGACGCGCGAGAGATGGTATGCCCACCCTGCCTTATTGAAAACGGAAAGAATTTGCTTGCTTCTCGCTCGCAAACTCTTTCCGTTTTCCTGCCGCTTCAAATCGTGCCGCCCATCATGGCGGCGGCCCAATTTTCAGGACAGTCGGCAGGGCAGGCATAACACACTAGACTTTCTGCGAAAGTCGTGTGCCAAAGGGCGGGCTTCGGCCCCCTTTGGAATCCCCCCCAACAATACAGGCTGCATATTCCCTCCGCGGGAACATGCAGCCATGTTGTTGTCAGCAGCCCGTTTCTCGGTCTGCGTGTAGTTCCTTGTAAACTGACTTAACGGTATTCATAAACCTGCTGGCGGGCTACGCCTTTGCAAAATACAAATTCAAAGGCAGAGAGTTTATGTTCATTATTGTTCTAAGCACCCTCATGATTCCCGTTCAGGTAACCATGATTCCCAACTACATCATTATGTCGCGCTTAAAGCTTTTAAACACCTACGCGGGCCTTATTCTGCCCACCTGCGCCGAGGCTTTCGGCCTTTTCCTCTCCCGCCAGTTCATGTCCGACATTCCAAACGAGCTGATTGAGGCCGCCAGAATAGACGGCACCAGCGAATTTCAAATTTTCAGAAAAATTATTTTGCCAAACTCAAAATCGCTGATGAGCGTTCTCATTATTTTCACCGTTATGTGGCGCTGGAACGACTTCCAATGGCCGCTCATCATCCTCTCGAAAGCTGAAATGTACACGGTGCAAATAAGCCTTGCCATGCTGCGCGGCAGCCAATACATCAACTGGAACACCATGATGGCCACCTCGCTTATCTCCATACTGCCCATTTTAATTATCTTCCTTATTTTTCAAAAGCAATTTGTTCAGGGAATTGCATCTACTGGACTGAAATAATACAACAAAAGGAGAAAACGCCATGAAAAAACTACTTGCTCTTTTCACCGCCCTGCTGCTGTCTTTTTCATTGGTTGCCTGCGGCAGCGCAGAAACACCGGCCACATCTGTGGCCGCAAGCACCGGCACACCGGCAGAAGAACTTACCGCAGAGGAAGGCGCCGTCATCAAATTCAGCTACTGGTCCGGCTCGCCCAGCGATGAGGCCGCCTGGAATGATGTTCTGGCCGCATTCCGGCAGGCCCACCCCGAAATTACCCTGGAAGCCGAAATTTACCCCTCTGAAAACTACGTGTCCAAAATAGACACCATGGTTGCGGGCAATGAATGGCCCGACGTGATGCGCTATACCTACCAAAAGGTTGGCAAATTTAAGGAGGCCGAGGTTTTTCTTGACCTTTCCCCCTACATCTCTGCCGAATCTTTAGAAGACCTTCTCCCGGCTTACCAGTCTGCCATGACCTACAACGGCAAGCTGATTGGCATGCCGCACCACACCGACACCATTGGCGTTTATTACAACAAGGCAATGTTTGAAGCATCGGGCATACGAATTCCCACAAGCGTGGAAGATGCGTGGACCTGGGAAGAGATGACTGAAATTGCCAAAAAACTGAACGCGGATTACAGCCTCAATGAGGTATTTGGCAGCATTTGGGAAAACAACAACGGTTACCGCTACCTGCCCTTTGCCTATATGAACGGCGGCAGCATTTTTGAAGAAGACGGCGAAACGCTCTCGGTTAGCGACCCGAAATTTGTGGAGGCCATTCGGCTGTATGAAGACTGGCGCGCCGCCGGCCTTGCCTCCGCCACCGGTTTTACACAGAAAACCGCCTGCAACATGGCTTTTGTGGCGGAACAGCTTGCCTTTGTATTTGCGGGCAGCTGGCAGGGCTCTTTCATGCAGGAAAACTTTGACGACAAGTGGGGCGTAACCTACATGCCCCAGCAAAACGGCAGAACAACCGGCGTTATGGGCGGCAACGGCCTGTTTGCCTATAAAGACACCAAATACCCCAAGGCCTGCGCCATTTTTATTGACTACATTACCAGCGCGGAACAAATGAAGGCTTTCTGCGAAACCGGCAGCTTTATTCCCGTTCGGCAAAGCCTGGTAGACGAAGGCCTCACCTATGAAACCTTCTCCGACGAGATGGGCATCTTCTCTGAAATTGTAAGCACCATCGACCCCAAAATGGCGGTGGATACTACCTCCCCCAGGTTCCAGGAAATCAACGTTATTTTTTCCGAAGAAATGGACAAGCTTATTATTGAGGGGCGCTCGGCTGAAGACACCGTTGCCGCCATGGAAACACGCATGCAGGAGGTTATGGACGAATAGGTTTTAGGGCGGCTTTTGGCCAAAACAAACCGCCCCGCACAAAGCCCCACGCCCCCGCCCCGTTTAAACGCAACCAGAAAAGCCGGCTGCGCACGCGCAGCCGGCCCTATTAAAACACCGGCCACACCTTTTCCCTCTGCTTTTTCAAGTTGCCCTTTCAAAGTATTTTCAAAGCTGCATAAACAAGGTACCACGCGGGCACGGCTGTTTTTTATGCCGGTTGAGCCCGCCATAATACGGCAAAAACCATTGCCGCCCGGCTTGCGGCAATGTTCATATACAACACATTTCGGTAAAAATAAACCATTCTGGAGGTCTCTTGTGAAAATCACATTTTTAGGCGCGGGCAGCTCTATTTTTGTGCGCAACGTTTTGGGCGACTGTATGACGGCAAAGGCTTTGGGCGATGCCACCTACGCCCTTTACGATATTGACGAAACCCGCCTGCTGGAAAGCCGCGACATGCTGCAAACCATCAACCGCAATTCAAACCAAAACCGCGCCACCATTGAAACCTACGCCGGCACAGAAAATATTGCAGGCGCACTTAAGGGCGCAAACTTTGTTATAAATGCCATACAGGTAGGCGGCTACAAGCCCTCTACCGTCATCGACTTCGAAATACCCAAAAAATACGGCCTGCGCCAAACCATTGCCGATACCCTTGGCATTGGCGGCATTTTCAGGGCTTTGCGAACCATTCCCGTTATGGAATTTTTTGCCGGGGAAATGGCCCGCCATTGCCCCGATGCCATCTTTTTAAACTATACCAACCCCATGGGCATTTTAACGGGCTATATGCTGCGGCACACCCCCATTCAAACCGTTGGCCTTTGCCACAGCGTGCAAAAGTGCGCCGCCGAACTGCTGAAGGGCGTGGGCCTTGCGCCGGACGATACGGTAAACACCTACATTGCCGGCATTAACCACATGGCCTGGCTGCTGAAAATAACCCGCAACGGAGAGGACCTGTACCCCGAAATTAAGCGCCTTGCCAAGCAAAACGGCGCCCCGGAGGACGACATGGTTCGCTTTGAAATTATGGACAAATTCGGCTATTACGTTACCGAGTCCAGCGAGCACAACTCGGAATACATGCCCTACTTCATCAAGCAGAGCCACCCCGACCTGGTGGAAAAATTCAACGTGCCGCTGGACGAATACCTGAGAAGGTGCGTGCGCAACATCAACCGCTGGGAGGACGCAAAAAAAGAGATTATCGGCAACGAAAACCTTACGCACACCCGCTCGCTGGAATACGCCGCCAGCATGATTGAGGCCTTTGCTCTTAACGCGCCGTACAAATTCAACGGCAACGTGCTTAACACCGGGGTTATTACCAACCTGCCGGAGGAGGCCTGCGTAGAGGTGCCCTGCATTATAGACGCAAACGGCGTGCAGCCCATCTACGTTGGCAAGCTGCCGCAGCAGTGTGCCGCGCTGAACCGCACCAACATAAACGTTCAGCTGCTTACCATAGATGCCGCCAAAACCAGAAAAAAAGAAGCGGTTTACCACGCCGCCCTGCTGGACCCCCACACCGCGGCCGAGCTTTCCATCGACGAAATTATCAGCATGTGCAACGATATGTTTGAGGCCCACGGCGATATGATTCCGCAGTACAGCTAAGGCGGCGGCGCATAAAAGGCCGCTTTGCGGCTTCCCGCGCCCTTTGCCTGCTCATTTTTGGCCATAGGCTGCAAAGCTGCCCGCAACTGCCCCCGTGTTCGCTGCGCTTTTTGTTTTACCGGCCACAACATTTGCCGGCGCAACTCGCCCGCAAATTTTACAGCTTGCCCACCCCGCGCGCGAAACAATTGTAAAAGCGCGGGTTAACCCCGCCTGTGGCGCCGCAAGCATTGAAATGATTGAAACCGCGGCAAGGCTTGCCCTGCTTGGCAAAATACAGGGCATTTGCTATGCGCCGCTCAACAAGGCGGCCATGCGGCAAAGCAACCCCGCCGTTTCCAGCGAAACCTCGCTGTTCGCCTCGCTGCTGGGCGCCAGAAAGGGCTACGGGGAAATAAACATGGTGGACAATGTGTGGACCACCCGTGTAACCAGCCATATTCCGCTGAAAGAGGTTAGCCAAAGCCTTACCACAGATGCCGTTTTAGCCGGCATTGTGCTTGCTTTTGGCACCCTGCAAAAAGCCGGGTACACAAGCCCCCGCATTGGGGTTGCCGCACTGAACCCCCACGCGGGCGAAGCCGGCCTTTGCGGCGATGAAGAAATTACCACCATTGCCCCCGCAATAGAAAAAGCAAACGCCATGGGCATTGCGGCCACCGGCCCCTATCCGTCGGACATTCTGTTTGTAAAGGCGTTTGACGGCCTGCTGGACGCCGGGGTTACCATGTACCACGACCAGGGGCAAATTGCGCTGAAGCTGAAGGGCTTTAGCCGCGGTGTAACCCTTGCAGGCGGCCTGCCCGTGCCAATAACCACCTGCGCCCACGGCACCGGCTTTGACATTGTGGGCCAGAACAGGGCAAACACCGGCTCGTTTGAAAACGCCCTGGCCCTGGCAGCAAAAATGGCAGGAGGCTAACCCCGTGAACACAGATATTGCAGCCCCCTTGCCGGGCAGTGAATTTACCCCCGAGCTAAGGCGCCGCATAGACCGGCGCCTGCACGAGCTTTTGCGCCTGCAAAACCCCACCATTGTTGTGCTGGACGACGACCCCACCGGGGTGCAAACCGTACACGGCGTTCCGGTTTATACCGATTACAGCGACCAAAGCATGCAAGACGCCTTTGAGAAGGAGCGGATGTTCTACCTTCTTACAAACAGCCGAAGCCTTACCGCCGCGCAAAGCGAGCGGATGCACAGGGAAATTGCGGCCCAAATTGCAAAATTTTCCAAAAAATACAACAAAAATTTCATTCTCATCAGCCGGGGCGATTCTACGCTGCGCGGCCACTACCCGCTTGAAACCGACACCCTGCGCCACACCCTGGAAAAAGAGCTGGGTATGTTTTTCAGCGGCGAAATTGTATGCCCCGCTTTTTTTGAGGGGGGCCGCTTTACCGTAAACAACATTCACTACCTTGAAAACGGCGGGCAAATACTGCCGGTTGGGGAAAGCGAGTTTTCAAAAGACAAAACCTTCGGCTACAAAAGCTCCAGCCTTTGCGGTTGGATTGCCGAAAAAAGCAACGGGGCCACCCTTGCAAAAGAGGTTGTTGCGTTTCAGCTTGCCGACCTTTCTTCTATAGAAAAATGCAATGAAACCTTCTCGGTTTTAACCGGCACCAAAAAATTTACACGGTTTGTTGTGAACGCCACCAACTATTACCACCTGAAATGCTTTGCCATCTCTGTTCTTATGGCGCTGGGCAAAGGCTACAACTTTATATTTCGCACGGCCGCAAGCCTGCCAAAGGTGCTGGGCGGCATAAGCGACCAGCCCCTGCTAAGCCCCGAAGCCATTTTGCAGAACGAAAAAGAAAACCCCCATGGCGGCATTGTGGTTGTTGGCTCCCATGTAAACAAAACCACCAGGCAGCTTGCCGCTTTGCGCCGGCTTTCCTCTTTGAATTTCATTGAGTTTAACCAGCACCTGGTTTTGGAGGAGGCGAAGTTCAAGCAAGAAATAGCAAGGGTGCAGGGTGCCCTTGCCCGCAATGTTGAAAACGGCAAAGATACCGTTGTGTACACAAACCGCAACCGCCTTGATTTTGGCGGCCAAAACAGCGAAGAAGAACTGCTGCTTGCCGGTAAAATATCGGCGGCGCTTACCGGCTTTGTGGCCGGGCTGAACACCCGCCCCCGCTATATTATTGCCAAGGGCGGCATCACCTCCAGCGACATTGGCACCCTTGCCCTTGGCGCCAAAAAGGCAATGGTTTTGGGGCAGGTGCTGCCGGGCGTGCCGGTTTGGCAAACCGGGGCCGAAAGCAAGTTCCCCGGCATTGCCTACATTATTTTTCCCGGCAATGTGGGCGAAGATACTTCCCTGCAAACAATTGTTGAAATGCTGCAAAAGTAAAAAGAGGCTCCTGAATTTTTTGCCGCGCCCTTCCACAACACCGCCCCTTGTACAGCAGGGCACACAATACGCCAAACAGCGCCGGGGAAAGGCCGCCCGGCGCTGTTTGCGCGCAAAAACGCACGCGTATAACAACCTTTTATGCCATTTGCCGGGCTTGCGCCGGGGCCGGGCCGCCGCCGCCACACCGCCCCATGGCGCACCACAAAAATAAACAGCCCCGCGGCCAAAAATATGCCCCGCCGCAAGGCCGCACCGCCTGCTTTTACAGGCCGCTTCGCCGCCGGCCGCAATTGCCGCAATTATTTTTGCCAAAGCCCTGCAAAAGCAAAATGAATTTTTCTTTTGCCATTTTCTGCCGCCGGGGCCTGCCTCCAAAGCATATTTGCAAACGCAAACATGCGCCCATTTTTCATTTAAAACAGGCCGTTCCCCGCTTCGAAACGCCACCACAGAAATTTTTAAGCAACAAAATACCGCAAGCGCCATAAGCACTTACGGTCAATGGTGATCGCTCGGAGATTCGAACTCCGGACCCATTGCTTAAAAGGCA
>JBKEBR010000521.1:0-17015 GCA_047973285.1 Oscillospiraceae bacterium
AATTTTTGCAAAATCACGGTGTTCGGCACCGGGGCAGCCCCGCTGCATATTCAGCCCGGTACTATGTTTATTTTTATTAAAGAGTGCTTTGTTCACTTGGCTTTGTTCACTTGGCTTTGTTCACTCGGCTTTGCTTACCTGCAAATATAATTGTGGCGCTGTATGTAACAAATGTTACATACAGCGCCACATTTATGCGGTACAATAAGCAGATAGATTCCACAGCATTGCAAACGCACGTTAGCAACCGCTAACCTTTCTCCAGGGAGGAACTATTCATGAACCCATACTTTTCTTTATCCGATAAAGTGTTTGACCTTACCGAGCAATACCCCGAATTGATTGACCTGCTGGCTGCACACGGCTTTGAAAACCTTCGCAACGACATGATGCGCAAAACAATAGGGCGAACACTTTCGATTGAAACTGCCCTGAAAAGCAAACAATACAATTTGCAAACGTTTGAACAAAAAATGGTGGACGCCATTGAGCAGAAAAACCCCGCCCTTTCTACCGGGCTTGCTGATACACACAAAAACCATCCGCAGGGTGAACTGCGCCTGGCCGGTATTTTGCCCTGCCCCATCCGTGTCCAGCTTTTAGAAAAGCTGGACAACTGGTTAAGCGGGCAGAACACAAAGGTGAGCTACGAGCTGCAGGCCGCCAGCATGGGGCTGGACTGGCTGCGGGAGCCGATGGAGAGCGCCGCCGACGCATCGGGGCTGGCAGACGTATATCTTTCCGCCGGGTTCAGCCTGTTTTTTGACAAAAATGTTATGGGCCAACATATAGAAAACGGCGTTTTTGCCGATTTAACCGGCGCGCCAAAGCTGAATACCACGTTTGACAATGAATGGATAGATTTGAAAGACTCCAAAAAGCAGTACACCATTATTGGCGTAGTGGCCGCTATTTTTATGGTGAATACCGAGCTTTTGGGCGACAGGCCCTTTCCCCAAAGCTGGGCCGATTTGCTGAAACCCGAATTTGAGGGCTGCGTTGCCCTGCCCATGCGGGATTTGGATTTGTTTAACGCTGTTCTGTTGGGCATTTACAAGGAATATGGCAAAGAAGGCGTGGCAAAGCTGGGCAAAAGCCTGCGGGCAAGCATGCACCCCGCCCAAATGATTAAGGACGGCGCCAAAAAGAAGCAGGATGGCCTGCCTGTAGTAACCGTTATGCCCTACTTTTTTACCCAAATGGCAAAAAAGGGTGGCAACCTGCAGCCCGTTTGGCCCAAAGACGGTGCCATTTTAAGCCCGATTTTTTTGTTGACCAAGGCCGAGGCACAACAAAAGGCCCAGCCACTGGTAGATTTTTTATTCTCGAAGGAGATGGGCAGCGTACTTTCCGCAAACGGAAAGTTCCCCTCTACCCACCCCGAGGTGGACAACGGGCTTTCTGCCGAACAAACCTTTTTGTGGCCGGGATGGGACTTTATTTACAGCCATGACATTGGCGCGCTGTTACAAGAAACCGAGCGTATTTTCTTAGAGGCGGCAGAGGGCACAGTATGAATTTAAATATTTTTTCTGGCCCGCCCTCCTCGGGCAAAACCTCGGTAATTCTTAAAACCATCGCTTCATTTCAAAAACGGGGGCTGCGCGTGGGTGTTGTCAAGTTTGACTGCCTGTATACAGATGATGACCAACTATACGAAAAGGCCGGCGTCCCGGTAAAAAAAGGGCTTTCGGGCGCGCTTTGCCCCGACCATTTTTTTGCTTCTAACATTGAGGACGTTGTAAAATGGGGCAAACGAGAGAAGCTTGACCTGTTAATTACAGAATCTGCCGGGTTATGCAACCGCTGCTCGCCGTATCTTGCGGGGGTAAAGGGCATTTGTGTCATCGATAACCTTTCGGGCATCAATACGCCAAAAAAAATTGGCCCCATGCTTAAATCTGCCGACATTGTGGTAATTACCAAGGGCGACATCGTTTCTCAGGCAGAGCGCGAGGTGTTTGGCGCGCGCGTTAGCGCCGTTAACCCCAAGGCAATGGTGCTGCAGGTAAACGGGCTAAGCGGCCAGGGCGCTTACGAGCTAAGCACCCTTTTGTACGATGAAAAGCAAAATTTGCAAACCGTGCAGGGCATGAAGCTGCGCTTTCCCATGCCTTCGGCCATGTGCTCCTACTGCCTGGGTGAAACCCGGATTGGGGAAAGCTACCAATTGGGCAACACAAAAAAAATGGACTGGGGAGAGGATGAGCTGTGAAACAGCAAACCATAAAAGAGCTGCTGGGCAGCTACCCGTTTGTTTTGGATTTTTTTGAGCAAAACCGCCTGGAAATTGCCGAAAAAGAGCACCTTACCTTTGAAGATTTTTTAATGCAGCTAAGCGAAGACGAGCTGGAAGACAAAGCCATAGACCTTGCAGCCCTGCCCGGCGAGCTGGAAAGCTATATTGCGCAGATGTTGGATTTTTTGGGGCTTAAAAAAAATGCCGCCGTTCAGTCATTAACCATTCTGCCCGGCCAAAATAAAAGCGGAGAAGCAGAAGCGTTTGAAGCGTTGGAAATTTTACCCTCGCAAATTGTTTCTATTGTGGGGCCAACCGGCTCTGGCAAAAGCCGCCTGCTTGCCGATATTGAATGGGCTGCACAGGGCGATACCCCTACCGGGCGCAGCATTTTAATCAACCATTCGGCGCCGGACCCAAAATGGAGGTATTCCCCCAACAACAAGCTGGTTGCCCAGCTTTCTCAAAATATGAACTTTGTTATGGACATGAGCGCGGGAGAATTTGTGCGGCTGCACGCCGAAAGCCGCATGGTAGAACACGCGGAGGAGGTTGCCGCCAAAATTTTAGAATTTGCCAACCGGCTGGCGGGCGAAGCGTTTGGCTCCGATACCCCCGTTACCAGCCTGAGCGGCGGCCAGTCTCGCGCTTTGATGATTGCCGACACCGCTATACTAAGTGCCTCACCCATTGTGCTGATTGACGAAATTGCAAACGCCGGAATTGACCGCCACAAGGCGCTGGAGCTGCTGGTTTCTCAGGATAAAATTGTGCTGATGGCAACCCACGACCCGCTTTTGGCGCTGATGGCCGACCGGCGGATTGTGATTCGCAACGGCGGCTTTTACGCAGTACTGCAAACCTCGGCAGAAGAAAAAGAACTGCTGGCAGACCTGGATAAAATTGACACCATTATGCAAAACGCGCGGCAAAAGCTGCGGCTGGGCAGCGCCCTGCACCGGCAGGATGTTTTTATATGAGCAACTGCCAAAGGGCCACCTGCACACAGGCGGCCCTTTTTTACGCCTGCTTTTGTTGGTCTCGAATTTCTTTACCATTGAATATTTTTCAAAAAGCTGTGCTATAATGGTTCAAACACTTAAACCACAGGACGGAGGCATGGTATGAATGAGTGTTCTGCCGCAAGGCTATGCATAGCAAAAGAGTTTGAAGAATGCCGCAAGGCAATTATTGCCATTGGTGATGAAACCCGGCAGCACATTATTACTGCGCTTCTTCAAAATGAAAACGCGGGAATGCGTGTGGGAGAAATTACCGATAAAACCCATTTATCGCGGCCTGCCGTATCGCATCACCTGCAAATGCTTAAGGACGCAAAAATTATAGCTATGCGGCGGGTGGGAACACGGAATTACTACTATATGAACGCCAACGAAACCGAGTGGGGCAAGCTTACAAAGCTTGTAAACCATGTCAATGAGGTCATTCAAAAAGCCTCTGCGGCAGACTATCCAAGCAGTCAATTGGGGCTTGAGGGATAGGCATTGTTTGGCCCTAATTGTTTTTAACTCATTTTATTCAAACTTTATTTTGCGCCAAAAGGAGACCAAAAATGGATACTTTAACTGCAATAAAATATCGGAATTCGGTAAGAAGCTATCTTGACAAGGAAATAGACCAAGAAACGCTTTCCGAACTTAGCGCGGAAATAGGCGCCTGCAATAAGCAAAGCGGGTTGCACATTCAGCTTGTTGCCAATGAACCGAAGGCATTCGACAGCATGATGGCACATTACGGTAAGTTTAGCGGGGTGCAAAATTACATTGCGCTTGCAGGCAAAAAGGCCGCGGATTTTGACGAAAAGTCTGGTTATTACGGCGAACGCATTGCGCTGAAAGCGCAAATGCTGGGCCTGAATACCTGCTGGGTTGCCATGACCTTTGACAAAAGAGCGGCGAAAAAGGCCATTGCAATTGGCAGCGGCGAAAAAATTGGATGTGTTCTTGCGCTTGGGTACGGAAAAACGCAGGGTATTGCCCATAAGAGCAAGCCTATGGCCGACTTGTGCCAAACAAGCGGAACGGTACCGGAATGGTTCAAAAACGGAATGGAGGCAGCTATGCTTGCGCCCACTGCCATGAACCAGCAGAAGTTCCTTTTCACCTTAAACGGGAACGAGGTTTCGGCAAAAGAAACGGGTGGGTTTTATTCCAAGGTAGACCTTGGTATTGTGAAATATCATTTTGAAGCCGGGTCTGGGAAAACCCTTTACCCCGGCATTTAATATGCAAGGCGATATGAAAAAATTTATTAGTTGAAAACCCACACAAAACAACCAAGCAATATATAAAATAATCATTTATTTTGAAACCCCTTGAAACCAAAATTGGTTTCAAGGGGTTTTGTTGGCTTTTTCAACCGGGTCCGCTAATTCATTTTTCTTTCTCCAACATGAGTTCAGCTCTTTCTGATAATGCTTGGCTGCCGTATTACCAACGTTCTTTCCAAAGTACGAAAAAATGCGCCGCTGCTTGTAAACGCTGGGCGCCTTTTTTGCTATATTTATTTATCTTAAATGAAAATTTTTTATAGTATATACTGTTTTGTTTTTATTCGGGATTTTTGCCAAATTCTTATCCTTTTTATACGGATTGTTTTTTAAAAATATATCCGATACCAACAAAAAATATTCTTGCTTTCTATTTTGCAGTTTACCTTTATTTAAAGCAGAAATAATTTTTTTAGTTACCCCAGCTTGCTCACCGTTCCCCGCTCTACCAAGCAAGTGGAAACCTCTATTTTGACCGTGCCAGAACAATTGCCGCGGATGCGGGAATCCAGTTGAGAAACGGCGGAAATTCCAAGTTGATTTTTGGGTACATTCATGGTAGTTAGGCCCGGCGACATCATTTCACCGGCAAGAATACCATCAAAGCCGATTACAGAGATATCCTCCGGCACCCGGTAGCCTACAGAGCGCAACGCCTTAATACAGGCCATGGCAATTATATCATTGTCTGCAAAATATGCCGTTGGCAGCGCAGGCATTTTACGCAAATACGCCATCATATCGGCGTAGGCACCGTCGGCTGTGGGAATCACCTGTACAGCGTGGCTGCGCGAATTGTTGAGCACGGAAATAGTTTTAATGCCCCGGTTATAGCCGTCTTGCCGCTCGCGAAAATTCCGAATAACAACGCTGGAGGCCAAGTGGCCTATTTCTGTGTGCCCATTTTGAATTAAATATTGAACGGCATGTTTTGCACCGTACAAATTGTTGATTAAAATGCAATCGTAATCTTCATCGGGGAAATAGCTGTCTAAAATTACAATGGGAATTGAAAGCTTTTTGAAATGCAGCAAATCACTTAAGTGCATTTCTGTGGCCAGCAGCAAAATGCCAACACAATTGTCTTGCTCTAAGGAATGCAATTGCTCGTAAATACTTTGCGATTCATAAAAATAAGTCATGATAAGCTCATACCCCAGCTTTTTTGCCTGGGCATCTACACTTTGGGTGAGCTGTGAAAAAAATTCAGTATCACCTACAACATGCCCGTGCTTTTTATAATAAATGAAATGGATATGCCGGTGCGAAGCAGCCGTATTGGGTTCCCTTTGGTACCCCATTTCGGCGGCGGCCTCTAACACACGCTGGCGCGTTATGTCGCTAATGCCGGGCTTGTTGCGCAAAACAAGCGAAACGGTTGCAGGCGAAATATTCAGCTTTTGAGCAATTTCTTTTGCACGCACAGCCATAATCCTTCCTCGCTTTCATACCAATGAAGCTTTAACCTCATAAATTTACTATTAAAAGCATACCACACATCGCAAAATAAAGAAATAGTTTAATAAATAATTTAAATAATAAATTTATATTTTTCTTGTTTTTATAGAAGAAATACACAATATTGATTATAACTTATTAACTCAAACGTACAAGTTTATAGATTATGTTGACTTTGAAGCGGTGAAGCCATAAACTCTGAATGATGGCTCTTGGATAAATTAACTAAATTATTAAACTACCGCAACAAAAAAAGGAGGAACAATTATGAAAAAGACTTTGCCCTCGAATTTCTTGCGCCTCACAGCAATTGCCACCGCAACCATTATGGTAGCCCTTAGCCTGGCAGGCTGCGGCAACACCGCATCCTCTGCAAGCACGGCTTCCGCCAGCGCCGGTGGCTCAGAAGCAAGCGGCACCAAACGCATTGCCGTCATTCGCAACATGACCAGCTCTGACCATACCGCCCAATTCTTTGCAGGCTGTACGGAAGAAGGCAACGCGCTTGGCTACACGGTTGACACATTTATGTCTGACGGCAACGATGTGAAAATGCAGGACTTAATGGAAAGCGCTTTGCAGCAAGATTATGATATTTGGGTTATTTCGCACGCAAACGAAGGGTACCAAAATGAAATGATTACCCGCGCAAAGGAAAAGGGCATTAGCGTTAGCTGCTTTGACTGCGGCGGCGAGCATGTGGAGGGCGTAAGCTACACCTCGCAAAACGACCAATCGCTGGCATCTATTTCTTTAGACGCCATGATTGAAAAGGTTGAAGCCGACGGCGGCAGCCTGCCGGTAAAATTTATTGAAATTAACACCCTTGGGGCCATTGTTCCCTTTGATACCCGCCACGCGGTGATTGAGCAGTACATTGCAGACGGCAAGCTGGAACGGGTTTCGCTGAGTTCGCCAAGCTTGACAGGCGGCGACACCTACAACGAAATTTACAACGGCGTTAGCACTGTGCTTGCGCAAGATAAAAACAATGAAATTAAGGGCCTTTGGGCGGCTTCCGCCGGCTTTTTAGATGCGCCGATGGATGCTTTTGCCGAGCTTGGCCGCAGCGACATTGTTGTTACCTCTATTGATATTTCCGATACAGAGGTACAGCGTTTGTACAACAACGAGCAATATTACCTTTGCGCCGCCGTAGACCCCTACGTAATTGGTGTGGTGAATGTGCGCCTGGCGGTACTGCAATCGATGGGAATTGAAACCCCTGAAACCGTTGCGCTGGATGCCATAGGTGTTTACCGCAGCCAGCTGAGCGCAGACGACACAATGTCCAGCTTGAATAAGTACTTTGACAACTTTGGCGCTACCGATTTGTACGACACAGACGAGATTAAGGCACTGCGTGAACAAGTGGCAGCCGGTTGAAAATAGCCCGGAATGACGATAACGATCCCCTTGAAAGCAAATGCTTTTCAGGGGGATCATTTGAAGAATACCCGAAAAGGGGAAAAATATGGACAACAAAGAGATAAATGTTATTGAGGTAAGGGATGTCTCCATTGAATTTCCCGGTGTAAAGGCGCTGCAAAATGTGAACTGCACCTTTGAAAGCGGCAAAACAAAGGCACTTGTTGGCGCGAATGGCGCCGGGAAGTCTACTTTAATGAAGGTTCTTGCCGGTTCCAACCCAGAGTATACAGGCACAGTGCTGTTTAACGGAACACCCGTTGAGCTGCGTGCCCCGCAGGATGCAAAGAAGCTTGGTATTGAAATTGTTTACCAGGAAGTGGATACCATTCTTTTGCCCAACCTTACGGTGGCAGAAAACATTATGGTGGAACACATGGTTTACGGCATGGGTAAAAACCCCATTGTAAACTGGAAATATATTAACAACACGGCAAAAAATATACTGGACCAGCTGGATATTCCCCTTAACCCAAAGGCTTTGTTAAGCACGTTAACACTTGCACAAAAGCAGATGGTTGTTATTTCCCGCGCAATTCGCTGCAACTGCAAATTTTTAATTTTGGACGAGCCCACAGCGCCTTTAAGCCAAGCGGAAACAACAAAGCTGTTTTCTATTGTACGGCAGCTAAAGGCCCAAGGGGTAGGCATTATTTTTATTTCGCACCGCTTGAATGAGTTGTTCGAGATATGTGAAGAAATTACTGTGCTGCGCGACGGCATGCTGATTGATTCTTTCAAGCTTTCGCCCAGTGTAACCATTGACACTATTGTGGAATTGATGCTTGGCAGAGCCCATGTAACGCAAGTTGACAAAACCGGCCTGACCATAGGAAACGAAGTATTGAAACTGGTGAATTTTCAAGACAGGGAAAAGCGCATTCACTGCGTGAACCTTACGCTTCGCGCCGGTGAAATTGTGGGGTTGTCTGGCTTGGTGGGGGCCGGTAAAACAGAGCTGTGTAAAACGCTGTTCGGCGTATTCGGAAAGCCCGAGGGAACCATGGAAATTCAGGGCAAGCCGGTTTCCATTCGCACGCCTGCCGCCGCCGTAGCAGCCGGAATGGCATTAATTCCGGAGGAGCGCCGCAAAGAAGGGGTGGTCATCAGCGAATCGGTAAGCACAAACCTTTCCCTTGCAACGCTAAAAAAATATTGCAACCCGTTGGGGTTTTTAAAGCGCCGGCCCGAGCTGAAAAGTGCCGCAAAAAAAATTAAGGATTTAAACATTAAAACCCCCTCTCCGCAGCAGCGCGTGGCTCTGCTTTCCGGCGGCAACCAGCAAAAGGTAACCATTGGAAAATGGCTGGACTCATCGGCAAATATTTACATTTTTGACGAGCCCACCAAAGGCATTGATGTTGGCGCAAAAGCAGAAATTTATGATTTGATTGTTTGCTTGGCGCGGGAAGGGAAATCGATTATTTACGCCAGCAGCGAACAGTCAGAAATTTGTTTGCTTACCGACCGCGCCTATGTAATGTATGACGGCGCCATTCAAAAAGAATTGGTTACCGCCAATACAAATGAAGAAGAATTGCTGCACTATGCAACAGGAGGAACAAATTATGACAACTAAACAACATGGTGCAAAATTTTCGGCAGGCAAGCTTCTGTCGGACTGGGGCGCCGTTATCGCCATCGTTCTCGCCTGTGGCATATTTACCGTTGGCGCCGGCAGCACCTTTGCAAGTACCAGCAATGTCATTACCATTTTGCGCTCAATTTCCATTACCACGGTTATTGCCATGGGCGCCACCTTCGGTTTTTCGGTGGGCATGTTCGACCTTTCGTTTGGCTCTGTGGCAACCGTGGGGGCCGCTTTCAGCGTAACCTTTATTGCGTGGTACGGCATTCCCATGGTACCCGCCTTGCTGCTTACCATTGTTTGCTGCTGTGTGGTGGGTCTCATCAACTCGCTGGTTGTTATTAAGCTGCATGTTCCGGCATTTCTGGCAACGCTTGCCATGCAGTTTATTCTGGACGGTTTTGTTATGACATATTCCGGCGGCGCTGTTATAAATCCAAAAATTACCAGTGCGGGCGGCCAAAGCGTTGTGGCAGCCATTCCCGAGTCGTTTTGGCAGCTTGGCAAGGCGCCCATGATTATTATTATCATGTTTGTGTGTGTTGCCATTGTTGAAGTGTTTCAGGGCTACACCCGCCATGGCCGCATGCTGTATGTGGTGGGCGCAAACGCCGAAGCGGCAAAGCTTTCCGGCATAAATGCAAACCGGTATAAAATATTTGCCTTCATTGCCATTACCGTATTTTCCGCCATTGCGGGTATTTTAATTGCCTCCCGCGCAGGCACGGTGCAGTCTACCGCCGGTGCTGCCTTTTTAATGCCTTCTATTGCCGCCGTAAATATTGGCATGTCTTTTGCGGGCCGGGGCAAACCCAGCGCCATAGGCACGCTTGTTGGCGCCGCGCTGATTGGCGTTGTGGAAAATGGCCTGTACGCCATGGCTTTCCCCTACTACTCCATTAATATTGTTAAAGGGTTAATTTTGCTGGCCGCTTTGGTAATGAGCCATTACACAAGCAAAAACAACGCCTGATGCCGAGCGCATTTTTTGCACGCCGTTTTAACCAAGTTTAGCGAATAGAAAGGAACCTGAAAATGCATTGGAAAAAAAATATGCAGCCGCTGGATTGGTCTTGCCTGCACGATATTTTGATTGAAGATGAAGACGGCGATATTCGCCCCATGGACGAACCCTATTTTAAAGCAAAGCAAATTGCCCCCGGTATTTGGCAGGTATTGAGCGACGGCGACTACACCTATGTTTTGGAGGGCGCCGAAGAACTGATTTGTATCGACAGCGGCATGGGCGCCGGAAATATTCGCGCATTTTGCCAAACATTGTCTGACAAGCCACTCTACCGCTTATTCAACACCCACAACCATTTCGACCACACCTGCAACAACTACCTGTTTGATGTGGTGTACATGTCGCAAAAATGTTATGCCGGGCGCTGCCGCACCATGGGGGAATTTTCGGCTTTTGGCATGGAATTTCCCGATGATTATCCGGTTGTTTTTTTGCAGGACGGCGACGTTTTAGATTTGGGAAACCGCCAGCTTGAGGTGTTGAATGTTGAAGAGCACTGTATGGGCAGCCTGCAATTTTTAGACCGTGAAAACCGCATTCTGTTTTGCGGCGATGAATTAAACGGCAATTTTTTTGACAGCAGAATATCTGTAGAATGCTCTTTCAGGAATGTAAGCCGCTGGAAAGCGCTGCGCGGTTCTTACGACACCCTATGCGCAGGCAACGGCATTCATGATGCGGTTTATGTTGACCGCTATTACGACACCCTGAAGTATATTTTGGAAGGGCATGCCGCAGAAGGTGCTGCGCATTACAAGCCCTACAACGACCGGTTTTCTTCCATTCGCGAAAAGGACGGCAAAAAGGTTTACGCCCGCCGTTCGCCGCATTTTGACGGTTTGGTTGCCCCCCTGGTTGCCGCGGGGTACGCAGACGACGTTGCCGCCAACGATGGGAACGCCTGCTTCTGCTTAATGCGCAAGCTTACACCCGACGGCCTGTTTGACAGAGAACTTCAAAAAAATGATTGCCGTGTTTGCTATTACCTGAACCGTATTTGGGATACCTCCAACGATAGAAACGGCTCGCTGATATAAGTTTACTGTATTGAGGTGAAACCAATGATTCAAAAAATAGAACAAATTTCCGATGAGAAAAGTTACCCCTTTTCCAGCGCAGTTGCGGTTTGCGCGCTGGAAAAGCATGGTTATAAAGAAGATGAGTATTATTTGTACGGTACCTCCAATGTGTACCGGCGCAACAAAGAAACCAATACCGCAGAGCTGCTTTTCCCCGACGCGCCTTATGTAAGCCGCTTTGTGGTGCGCGCGCCGGTTGACCCCGCCAAAGCCAGCGGCAACGTAGTGGTTGAGCTTATTATCCCAAGCTCTGGCATGGAAATAGAGCGCATGTGGATTTGTGCCCACCAAAAACTGCTGCGCGATGGCGATGTTTATGTTGGCTTAACAATAAAACCCAACACGCTGAAATCTTTAAAGGTTTACAGCGAAAGCCGTTACGGGCGCTTGCAATGGCCCAACCCGCGCGCAGATGTTCCCTTTCCCTTTACCGAGGAAGAAAAACAAAAAAATGTTTTTGGAATGAACATTGACCACAGCTTATAAACCGGCCATTGCTGGGACATGATTACGGATATTGCCCGCCTTTTGCGCAACGATGGTGAAGAAAACCCGGTTCGCGCCGTTCAAAGCCGCCGGCTGGTGCTTACAGGCTGGAGCCAGGATGTAAGCTATATTCGCACCTACGTAAATTACTTTGCAAATAAAATGGCCGACGATATTTTTGATGGATACCTGTGCGCAGGCGGCGTGGTCTCGCTGTTTGTTCCATTAAACCAGTATGAAATTTTGGAAACGGTTGATTACAACCTTGGGCGTGTGCACCGCTGCAATGTGCCCTTTATGGTTGTTCAAACCGAAAGCGACGCCTCGGCATGGGGCGGTTTCTATGGCAAAAAGCCGGACAGCGACTTCCCCGGTTTCCCCTACCGGCTGTATGAAATTGCCGGCGGAAGCCACGACACCGTATTCAACCTGCTTACCTATTATGCCAACGACGCCGAATTGCAGCGCGCCGCCAAAACCATTGAGCTGCCCCCCGTATACCAGGGAACGCACGCCTTTGCCAATGATTACCCCTATGAATTTTTATGGAACGCCGCCTACCGGAATTTGTTTTATTGGGTTCGCACCGGGGTGGCCCCGCGCACCGAAAAGCGTATTGCCATTGATGAAAACGGCTGTGCCTACCGCGACGGCTTTGGCAACAGCATTGGCGGCCTGCGCACCTGCCTTTTAGATTACCCCACGGCACATTATTGCAGCGGAGACAGCATCCACCAAAGCGGCGCGCCCTTTACACGAAACAGCCAGGCCGATTTTTCAGCCTTTGGCTATGTAGAGCCGTTTGCGCCCGCATTGCTGCAAGAACTTTATGGCACAGCCGATAATTACCGCAAGCTGTGTGAAGAACACACAGCTGTGCAAATTTCAAAAGGGTTCGTATGCCGGGAAGATGGCGAGGCCCTGGTGAATACCGCGGTGGAATTGGCGGCAGCCCGCGGGCTTGTATAAAACCGCTTTTAAAGAAAATAAACAAACGGAGAGCTCTCATGTTGAAAGGAATACCCACCGTAATATCGCCAAGCCTTTTAAAGGTTTTGGCCGAGATGGGGCACGGCGACACAATTGTCGTTGGCGATGCCTATTTTGCGGCCGCCGCAATGGCAAAAGAGGGTGCTTTGGTACGTGCCGATGGCATATCGGCGGCCCATCTGGTGGACGCAATTTTACAGCTTATGCCGCTGGACAGCTGGGGTGCTTCCTGTGTAACAGCCATGGCGGCAGACCAAGGCAACGGCCTGGAGCCGCTGGAAATGTGCAAAACCATGCTTGCCATTATTAAAGAATACGACCCCAACGCCGCCGACACCTGCAAGCTTGTAGACCGCTTTGCGTTTTATACGCTTGCGCGTAAAGCGTATGCCGCCATTGCCACAGGTGAAGCAGGGCATTATGGTTGCATAATTTTACAGAAGGGAACGTAATGTTTAATTTTGCCATACGGGCAGGCCACAAAAGGGAAAATTGTCACCCAGGAGGAAAAATACTATGGCTAATTTAGCAAAAATTGCATTTGAACGCCGGCTGGATGTACTGGAAATGGTATATCGCGCCAAAACAGGCCATCTTGGCGGCAGCATGTCTTGTATGGATGTGTTGGTTTGCCTTTACTACGAGGTGATGAATACAAAAAAAATACATGAACTGGCTACCGACCGCGACAGGTTTATTTTAAGCAAGGGGCACAACGGAGAGGCGCTGTATACCATTCTGGCCGATACGGGCTTTTTTCCGAAGCAAGAGCTGGATACTTATGCCTGCTTTGACACCCGCCTGGCAGAGCACCCAAACCACAAGCTGCCCGGTATTGAAATTGGCACAGGGGCTTTGGGGCACGGGCTTTCAGTGGGTGTAGGCGCCGCCCTTGCCTTAAAACGCGATGCGAACCCGGCCCATGTATACGTGTTGATGGGTGATGGAGAGCAGGCCGAGGGCAGCATTTGGGAGGCCGCCATGGCCGCTTCCAGCTTTGCGCTGGGCAACCTTACCGCAATTGTAGACCGAAACCATCTGCAAATTACAAGCGATACGGAACATGTAATGCCAATGAACGATTTGGCCCAGCGCTACACCGCTTTTGGCTGGCAGGTAGTTGCCTGCAAAGGCAATGACCCGGCGCAGGTTTGCGCCGCTTTGCGCACCCGGGCAACAAACAAACCCGTATTGGTTTTGGCAAACACCGTTAAAGGGTACGGCTCAGCGGTAATGGAAAACCGGGTAGACTGGCACCACCGGGTGCCCACGGCCGAGGAATACGCACAGATCAAAGCAAATTTACAGGAAAGGATGATGTGCGAAGATGGCAAAGGTATCGTGTAGAAAGGCTTTCACCTCCGCCTTACAGGCGCAGGCACGTACAGACAAAAATATTTGGTTGCTTGCAACCGATTCCCGCGGGAGCGTAACAAGCACAAGCTTTTTTGAAGAGCTGCCTCTGCAAAGCGCCGATTTTGGCTTTGCAGAGCATAACGCCGTGGCGGCGGAGGCTGTCATTGCGCGGGTGTGCAAATATGTGTTTGTAAGCTGCCCCGCCTGCTTTTTAACCGCCCGCAGCTACGAACAGGTAAAAATAGACGTTGCCTATAACCAGACCAATGTAAAAATAGTGGGAGTTTCCGGCGGCGTAAGCTACGGCCCGCTTGGCGGCACACACACGTCTTTGCACGATATTGCAGGAATGCGGGCGCTGCCAAACATTCAAATCTTCATTCCCAGCGACGCCGCTGAAACAGCCGCCATTACCCGCCACCTGGTACAGTACGAAGGCCCCGCTTATATGCGTACAGGCCGCGGCGATGTGGAGAATGTTTATTCGGAAGAAGAAACCTTTGAAATGGGAAAAGCCAAACTGGTGCGCGAGGGCACAGATGTAACTATTATTGCCTGCGGTGAAATGGTTTATTACGCGAAACAGGCGGGTGAAATTTTGGCGCAGCAAGGCATACAGGCCCGTGTACTGGACATGTACTGCCTGCGCCCTGTGGACAAAGACGCCATTGTGCGCGCCGCAAAGGAAACAAAAGCCATTCTTACCGTAGAGGAACACAGCATTTATGGCGGCCTTGGGGAGCTTGTGGCGCATGCAACAGCCGAAGCCACACCTGTACCGGTAAAAATTTTAGGGTTCCCCGATGAGGAATATAAGGTTGGGCAAAGCGATGAATTGTTCCGCTGCTATGGCTTAACAGCCGAAAACATTGCCGCCGAGGCAAAGGCACTGATACGCCTATGAAAACCGAATATATTCTATCCATTGACCAAAGCACCGCCGGCACAAAAGCATTAATTTGGACATTGTCGGGGCAGCTTGTAAGCCGGCTGGATGTGCCGCACAAGCAGATAACCAATGCACAGGGCTGGGTTGAGCACGACCCCGTAGAAATATTTGAAAATGTATTGGCTGCCGTGCGCGGGGTGCTTGAGCAAAGCGGAATAAACCCGGCAGACATTGGTATGGCAGGAATAAGCAACCAGCGGGAAACCGCCGTGTGCTGGGACAAAACCACCGGGGCCCCCCTTTACAACGCCATTGTTTGGCAGTGCGGGCGCGCAACCGACATAGTAAATGACGTTGCGGCAATGGGCCTGAAAGAAACCGTGCGCGCGAAAACAGGGCTGGCACTCTCCCCCTTTTTTTCGGCGGCAAAATTCAGCTGGATTGTGCGGCATGTATCAAAGGCACAAGAAGCGTTGGCACGCGGAACACTGTGCTGCGGCACAGTTGACACCTGGCTGCTGTATTGCCTGACGGGAAAGCTGAAAACCGATTACTCGAACGCAAGCCGCACACAGCTGTTAAATTTAAACACGCTTGAATGGGACCCCGAACTTTTAAAAGCCTTTTCCCTTGAAAAGGCCATTATGCCGGAAATTTGCATGAGCGACAGCCTGATTGGCACCAGCACCTTTGGCGGTATTTTTCAGGACGGCATTGCAATTCACGGGGTAATGGGCGACAGCCACGCCGCCCTTTTTGGAAACCGCTGCCTGCAAGACGGTATGGCAAAAATAACCTACGGTACCGGCTCTTCCATTATGGTGAACGTGGGCAGCCAGCGCCCGCAGCAGGCACATGGCGTGGTAACCAGCATTGCCTGGGGTATGCAGGGCAGCGTGGTTTATGCCATTGAGGGGAACATCAATTATTCAGGCGCTGTAACCAAGTGGCTTGTGGACGATGTGGAGCTGCTGGACACCGCAAAAGATGCGGGGCGCATTGCCGCAATGGCCGAAAGCACCAACGGGGTATACCTTGTGCCCGCATTCAGCGGGCTGGGCGCGCCATACTTTAACAACGATGTGCGGGCTGCCTTTGTGGGAATGAACCGCACAACCAAACGGGTACACCTTGTGCGGGCCGCCGAGGAGTGCATTGCTTACCAAATAACCGATGTTGTAAATGCGGTAAACGGCGCCATAAAAACGCCTTTGGTTGAAATTTGTGCAGACGGCGGGCCCACACACGACGATTTTTTAATGCAGTTCCAGGCCGATATGCTAAACCTGCCGATAAACATTAACTGTGTAGAAGAGCTTTCGGGTGCGGGTGCAGCCTACTGTGCGGCACTTGGCGCAGAGCTTACAACGGTAGATAAGCTTTTCAAAAATTCAGCACATGCGCAAATTTTGCCGCACATGGAACAGGCGCGGCGCACGCAGCTATACAGCGGTTGGCAGGCGGCGGTTTCCATGTTGGCAGGCAACGGAGGAAATGAATAATGAAGCAAACATTTGGCGTAATTGTATCTACCCGCAGTTTTTTCCCCTCTCATTTGGTAAAAACCGCACGAAATGAAATTGAAAAAAAATTGGATTCCATGGGCTACGGCTGCATCATGGTGGGCGAGCAGGACACACAGTATGGTGCTGTGCTAACGCTGGAGGAAGCCAAAACCTGCGCTAAGCTTTTCAAGGAAAATGCAGAGCAAATTGCCGGCATTGTTGTGGTTCTTCCCAACTTTTCCGAGGAGCTTGGCATGGTTGAGGCCATTGAGCGTGCAGGGCTGAACGTACCTGTTTTGATACAGGCCTGTGAGGATGATTTTGACAAGCTGGACATGGCCAACCGCCGCGACGCATTTTGCGGAAAAATTAGTTTGTGCAACAACCTGTACCAGCGCGGCATTCCCTACAGTTTAACCGCTTTGCACACCTGCGCCATCAACAGCCAGGCCTTCACCGCCGATTTGGAAAAATTTGCGGGGGTATGCCGCGTTGTAAACGGCATAAAAGGCTCGCGCATTGCAATGCTGGGCGCGCGGCCCGTTGCCTTCAACACCGTGCGCTTTTCCGAGAAAATTTTGCAGGCGCACCACATTAGCGTGCAAACCGTGGATATGTCTGAAATTATTTTTGCAGCTGAAAAATATAGCGACCGCGCAAAAATAGACGCCAAAAAGGCA
>JBKEBR010000522.1:0-3532 GCA_047973285.1 Oscillospiraceae bacterium
GGAAAGGCCGCTATATAGCCGCGCTAAGGCGGGCTTGAAGCCGGTTGAGCGCTGCCATTGGCAAACAGAAAATGTGCTGTGCACGCGGCTGTATGGCGTGCGCCCTTGTAAAGGCCCGGCAATTGGCGGGGCGAAAAGGCGGGGCAGGGCGGTGCCAAAGCCAATTGAATAGTGCCATTGCAAACAAAAAACGCGCTGTGGCCCGCGGCCCTGTGGGGGGCCCGCCAGGAAAGCCTTTGCATGGCCGCGGCCTGCCTGCCCCCAAAAACGGCCTGCAAATGTAAACCCCTGTGCCTGTAGGGCTAATGCCGTGCCGGTGCCTGCCTATTGCAGCAGAAAATACGCCAGCACCAGCGCGCCAAGGGCAATGCGGTACCAGCCAAAGGGCTTGAAGCTGTTCTTTTTAATGTAGTTCATCAAAAATTTGATGGCGAAAACCGAAACCACAAAGGCGGTAAGGCAGCCCACCGCAAGAATGGCGGCCTCGGCCGTGGTAAAGTGGAAGCCAAATTTAACCAGCTTTAAAAGGCTGGCGCCAAACATAACCGGCACCGACAAAAAGAAGGTGTATTCGGCGGCGGCGGTGCGGGAAATGCCCAGCAGCAGCGCCCCCACAATGGTGGCGCCCGAGCGGGAGGTGCCGGGGAACACGGCGGCCACCAGCTGGAACAGGCCAATGACAAAGGCCGCGCCGTAGCCAATGCCCGCAATGGTGGTAACCTTGGGGGTTTTGTTTTTGTTCAGGTTTTCCACCACAATAAACAAAACGCCGAACAAAATAAGCATAACGGCAACGGTTTGGTAGTTGTAAAAAAGGGCGTGCAGCTCATCGTCCCACAAAACGCCCACAATGGCGGTGGGAATGCAGGAAACCACCACCTTCAGCCACATCACAAAGGTGTCGGGCTTTGCCTTAAGCCCGCCCTTGAACGAAAAGGGAAACAGCCGGTTCCAGTACAGCACCACCACGGCCAAAATGGCCCCCAGCTGAATGACCACAAAAAACATTTCCTTAAAGGCGTTGCTGGCGTTCAGCTTCAAAAATTCGTCCACCAGTATCATGTGGCCGGTGCTGCTAATGGGCAGCCATTCGGTAATGCCCTCTATAATGCCCAAAATAAAGGCCTTTAAAAGTTCCAGCATATATAAAATTCCCTCACCGTTTCTCAAGCGTTGTTTTGCCTACGGCCTATTGTACCACGCGGCGTGCCCAATTGGTATGCCCGCCTTGTAAAATAAAAATGAGAAAGCCGGGCGGGGCGGTTTGCAAAAGCGGGTTGTTTTTTGCCGCCGCCATGGTATAATACAAGCGTAAATACTATGGAAAAAATACGTAAAATTATGGAAAAATGGAGGTATTTTGCATGGAAGAATTGTTGCTGGTAACCCCCGACGCGAACTGGAAAACACAGGCCGAAGCCTACAAAAAATCTCATTTAGACCATGGCGAAACGGTGATGCACGGCAGCGCCTTTTACCACGAAATGCCCTACGACGAGTGGCTGGTTTCGCTGCGCAAACGAAAAGAGGACCAGCCGGGCAGGGTGCCCTCCTCCACTTTTTTCTGTGTGCGCGGCAGCGATTCCAAAATTATTGGAATGCTGGATATTCGCCACCATTTGAACGAGCAGCTGAAGCAGTACGGGGGCCAGAGCGGCTTTGGAATTTGCCCCTGCGAGCGCCAAAAGGGCTATGCGGTGCCAATTGTACAAAAGGCCCTGCTGTACAGCAAACGCCTTGGCCTTGGGCGGGTAATGCGTACCTGCGACGAGGACAACCTTGCCTCTAAAAAGGCGATTGCAGACTGTGGCGGCGTGCTGGAGCGGGAGTTTGTGCACACCGACGGCAAAACGGTGGATGTATTTTGGGTTGAAACATAGGAGCGGGCCTTTGCAAGTGCCTGCCCTGCAAAATACCGCAGCGCGGCCCGGCTGTTCTGAAATTATCAGAATGGCCGGGCCGCGCTGTTTTTGTGCCGCACAGGCCAAAGCCGGTGCTACCGGGCGGCCTGGTTGCGCAGCTTTTCTATGGTTTTGGGCAGCACCGCATAGGCTTTGATGGCGGAATGGGCAAATTTACCGGCATTGCGGGGGCTAATGAGCAGTGCGGTGAAAACAACGGCCAATGGAATAATGCTGGGGAAGTCTTGCCACAGGGGGGTTAGCACCTCGGCGCTGTTTTTGCCAAAGGCAAAGTGCAGCATTGTTTGCAGCACCGCCCGGCGGGTGCCCGTTTGCGCCGCGCAGCCCAACAGCAACGCCTGCAGGCTGTGGGTGTTTACGCCCGGCGCCCCAACCTGTGGCGGGCCGCCAAAATGCGCCCCTGTTGTAAGCTGAACAAGCAGATGGGGAAAATTGACACCGGCCCGTTCCGCGTTGGCCGGTTCAACCATTCGGGGGTTGCATTCAATGTAAAGCGGCTGGCCGCCGCGGTGTATAAAATCGATTGTGATGGGCCCCTGCCAGCACAAATATTCGCCTACCATTTGGATGTGCCGCCGGGTTGCCGGAAAATTGACACTTTGGCGGGCGGCGGCCGAGTTTCCAACGCCGGTGCCAGTTTGCACAGAGGTGTGCACGGCAACCATTTTGCCTTCGTCGAAAAGCGCCTGCACCTGCCCGTATTGGCCCTCTGCGTTGGCTTGGGCCAGCAGGAGGGTGCCTGCGGTAAAGGGAAGGCTGGCCATTGCCGCCGTAAGCTGGCGGGTGTTGGAAACCTTGTACACCGATTGCCCTGCCGTGCCGTACTCGCTTTTTACCCAAAAGGGAAAGGGCAGGCGAATGCTTTGGCCTGCAACCACCGGCTGCCAGGCGGGCTGCGGTATACCCAACACATCCAGCAGCCGGGCAAATTCCATTTTGCTTTGGGTTTGCGCAAATGCGCCTGCGGGCGCAACGGCGGCAGGGATGCTGCCGGGCAAAAGAATTTTGGCTTCGGCTATCAGCCGGGCCTGCTCGTGGGTGGGCAAAACGGCACAGTATTTTTCTGCCTTTACCAGTTTTGCCATGTGTTCCAGATAAGCCCTTGGGTGGTCGTTGGCATTTACTGTGCGGATAACCTTGTGCCGCCAGCGGCTGAAAGCCGACAGGGGAAACCTTGCGCAAGACAAAATGTCTATTTGGTAGCCGCAGTGGCGCAGCGCCGTAAGCGTTTCCCGCGAGGACAGGCTGGAGCCCTCTGTAAGCAATATTTTTTGCTTGGTTTTCATTTTGTATTGCTCCTTTCGGCCTGCCCGCCGCTTTGTAAGCCGGGCGGCCAATAACAACCCTTAAAAGCCTGCCGCAGGCTGGCAGCAGGGGAATTGCCTGAAAGGCGGGAAAACGCATTTTGGGAAAAGGGCCTGCGCGTTTCGGCTGCCTGAAACAGAAAAACGCAGGCTGCGAAGTGCGAGCGGGAGAGTGCAAATGGAAGGGAACAAGCGGGAAGGGAACAAGCCTTGGCAGAACACCCTATAAAAAAGAACATCTATTGAGCCCATTATACCACGCCAAGCGGCAGGCCGCCTTGCCGGGTGAGGGGAAAATAGTAACCC
>JBKEBR010000523.1:0-1920 GCA_047973285.1 Oscillospiraceae bacterium
GATGATGGTTTCGGTGCCGCCCGACGCGCCGCCGGTAAAAATAACACCGTCCTATTCATGTTAGCTTAACGCAAAGCTTTGCAGCGCTTCGGCCTGCTCTGAGCCGCGGTAGTTGGTAATAAGGGTAAGGTCGTCGTATTCCTCTACGGCGGCCTCAATGCCGCGCACGCGGTTGTCGTGGTTGGCAATGCCGGGGGCGGGGGCAATGTACACAATGTTGCGGCAGCCCTGCTCATACAAATCCTGCACCATCATGCGGCCGCACTCTTCGTCGTTTTCGGTAACCATGCCAACAAAGTAATCGCTGGCGGCAGCCTGCTGCCGGGTTTGGTCGTCGGCTATCTCGTTCAGCATAATGCCAAGGTATACGCCGGCCTTGTCGCAGGCTTCAATTTGGCCGGCATAAGCCGTGAGGCTTACAATACCATCGCAGCCGGCCTGAATTAAATTTTCGGTGGCGCTTACATAGGCCTCGGCGCCCCCCGTTCCTCCTTCTGCAAAAACCATTTCACAGTTGAACTCTTTGCCCACATATTCCAGGTTGCGTTTTACGGAAGCGCCCAGCACATCGGTATATCCCCATAAAAGCACCCCTATTTTGTAGGAGGGCAGCTCCGTCGCTGAGGGATATTCGCCGCCGCTTTCGGTGGTTTGGTATTCGTCGCGGTTAATTGCGGCAGGAGCGCTGCTGCCGCCCCCCTGGGCAGAGCAGGCGGCCAGTGAAGAACTGAGCAGGAAGGCGGCCAACAGTGTTGCTACTAGCTTTTTCATTCGCATCCTCCGGTTCTCTTTAATATTTTGCGTTACCCAACGGTTTCAGGTAACGATTGCACCTTTTTTGCGCTCGTAGGAAAGGCCTACAATAGCCAGGAACAGCAGCCCTTTAATGCCATAAATCAGGTAGGGGCTAATGCCCCAAAGGGTAAGGCCATTGGTAAGCACCGCCACGGTAACCGCGCCTACAATGGCGGAACGCAGCTTGGCCTTGCTGCCGCCCTGAATGGGGAACCCCCCAAGAACAATAACCGTCATTGCGTCAAATTCCATGCCTGCCCCGGTGCTGGCGTTCACATTGCCCACCCGTGCCAGTGAGAACATGGCCACCACGCCAATCAGCGCGCCCAGTATTAAAAAGGCGGTAATGGTGCGCCCACGCACTTTCACCCCGTTTTGGTAGGCCATGGTTTTGTTGCCGCCTATCGCTTTCATCTCTTTGCCCAGGCGGGTGTATTCAAACGCAAAATACCCAAGGCCAAGAATAACAAGCAGCACCACCAGCTTCAGCACGCCGTTGTTCAAGAATTTAAACTGGTCGAAATTGATGAACACGTCGCTTTTGCTTACGGCCGTGGTAATAATGCCGGTACAGATATACTTCATACACAGCGAAGCCACAAACACCGGCACCCGGGCCACCACATGGATAGAGCTGGTAATAAAGGCGCACAGCGCCCCAACGGCCATGGCGGCGATAAACCCCACTATTACCGGAACCTCTGGTTGAATCCAACAGTAGGCGCCGGCCAATGAAGAAACGCCAATTACCGCGCCGATAGACATATCCATACCGCCGTGCGCATATACAAAGCTTACCCCCACCGATATAATGGCAAGGTTGAAGCTTTGGTTAACCAGGTTGGCAACATTGCTGGAGGAAAGAAAAGTGCCGCCGGTTACGGCTGAAAACAGCAAAATAATGAAAACAAGGCCAAAGAAGGGTGTGAAATTTGCCAGCATTTCCTTTTGAGAAAACTTTTTTTCCAGGCGCAGCGTTTCGGCACGTTCTTCGGCACGCTCTTTTACCGATACGGGTACTTCCGACATCCTGTTTCCTCCTGTTTCAAATCATGAATTCAATAATTTGGTGCTCATTCAAATTTTCGTCCCGGGTAAACTCCTGCGTAACCTTTCCGTCTTTCA
>JBKEBR010000524.1:0-3010 GCA_047973285.1 Oscillospiraceae bacterium
CGGCCCACAGGGCGGCTGCCGCTATACAGGCAAGGTGCAAAAACTGGTCGGCCAGGTACAGCCGCGCCTCCCCGTGCTTTTTTGCGGCCCGGTGGTATTTTACGGCCCGGTACTTGGCGCAGTCGATGATGAAATGGGAAACGGCCACCAGCCCCGCCGCGGCCCAAAGCCGCCCGGGCTGAAAAGGCACCACAACAACAAAGGCGGCAGCGGCATACAAAAGGCAGTGCAGCAGCAGGCTGCCAACCCGCCGGGCCTTTTGCCCGGCAAGCTTTTCGGTTTGTAAATAAAAGTCTCCCACCACATGGGCCAGTAAAAACAACGCAAAAATTTGCTTAGCCATTGCCCTCTCCTATTTGGCCCAAAAAGCCGCTTGCGCTGGCCACCGCCTTTTGGTAGCTATAGTAGCCGGCCGCCGCAAGGGCCTTATTCACGCTGGCCTGGCGTATGCCCAGCTTTTCCGCGGCCTGGTACTGGTTTTCGCCGCAGGCGCGGTAGGCGGCAATAATTTCTGTTTGCCGCCGGGTCCATTTTTCTTTCAGCAGCCCCGCAAGGGAAAGCACCGAATTCAGCAATTCATCGGTGTACCTGCTGCCCGCCCCGCTTGCCACCATCACATTGGCAAAGGCCTCTTTGTTTTTTCTTTCCCGCGCCTTTAGCTGGGTAATCATTTCCCGCGCCCTGTAATAGGCGGGGCCGTCTGCCCCCAAGGGAACGGTGGGGTCAATTTCGGTGGTTATTTCGCCAACACCAACGCCAAACCGCAGGCGGGTGGGCTGCATGGCCTGCTCAATTTCCCCAAGAATGTTCATGGTGTTTTCTCCCCGGTGCAGCAGGCCCTGAAACTCGTCGCCCAGGGTTATCATAAACCGGGCGGCAATATCGGCGGAATAGGCTGTGTTTATGCGCAGCAGCACCTCTTTCAGCTGCAGCTGCACCTCACCGCGGTTGGCAATTTCTTTGGAGTGCACCATATCGCCAATCATTGCAATATAGGCGGCTTTGTTTGAAAAGGGCATTTTGCTCACCTCTTGCACCCATGGTAGCTTGTTTTATGAGTTTTGTCAATAAAGATAGCCTTATAGATGAATTTTTATAAAAGATAGCCTTTTAAATGAATCTTTGTAGAAGATGGACTTACAGGTAAATCTTTACAAACAGCGCCGCAAGGGCAGCGCCTTTTAAAATGCGGGGGCGGCCCATGCCCCTGCGCCCGCCCCGCCCAAAAAGAACGGCTACTTTACCAGCGCCGAAATGGTTTTGAACTGCGGGTTTTGGCTGCCGGCGCACAGCTCAAACAAGGCCGATTCCATGGTGGCGGCAAGGGCGCCCTCTTGTAAGGCCCGCTGTATGCCAATTTCCCGGTTATAGGGCGTGCGGCTGCCGGTGCAGTCGCACACCAGCACCGGCTGGTAGCCGTCGGCGGCAAGGTCTATCACGGTGCCCAGCACGCAAACGTGGGCCTCTATTCCAAACACCAGCACGTTTTTCACCCCAAGCGAGGCCAGCTTGGTGGCAATTTCCGCCTCGCCCACGGCGCTGAAAATTACCTTGTCCAGCGGGGTGTGGTGCCCAAGGGCCTCTTTAATTTCGGGCAGGGTGTCGCCAAGGCCTTTGGGGTACTGGCGGGCCACCACAATGGGCACCCCCAAGGCGCGCAGGCCCTCTATCAGGGTGGCGCTGCGCTTTACAATGTTGGCGCCGTCGTCTATAACGGGCACCAAACGCTCTTGTATGTCCACCACAATGGCGGCGGTGTTTTGCACGGTTATACGCATATCGTTCTCCTTTGTACGGTGGTTTGCAAAATTCCCTTTTTTCACAAAAGGGGTGTGTATGTATTGTACACGCCGCGGCGCTTTTCATCAAGGGCGGGGCCCGGCAAAGCGGTTTGCGGCGGCGCGCATGGCTTGCCGGTGCCAGGGCGTGCGGGTGGGGCATAAAATGGGGGCAACAAAACTAGTTAGGTACCTTGACAAATGTAAAAAAGCAGGGTATACTGCTTATGGTAAGGTACCTAAACAATTAAACCCAACCAAAGGAGAATATACAAATGGAAAACAGAAGCGTACAAGAGCAATTGTTTTTTAATTTTCACAAAGCAAACCATTTAATGCACCGCAGCCTTTTGCAGGGCATGCCCAAAGGGGGCCCCGGCGCGGCTTTCGGGCAGGAACGCCTTTTGCAAATTATTATGAAGAAGGGCGAAATTACCCAGAAAGAGCTGGTTGAAATGCTGGACGCCCGGGCGGGCTCGCTGAGCGAGCTGCTGAGCAAGCTGGAGAAAAACGGCCTTATTACCCGCACCCCCAGCGACGACGACCGCCGCAGCATGAACATTGCCATTACCGAAAGCGGCAAACAGGCGGCAAATGAAGCGGCGCAGGAGCGCGAAAAAATGGCGGCAGGCCTGTTTGAAGTGCTAAGCGCCGACGAGCAAGCCCAGCTGAACGAGCTGCTGGCCAAGCTAACCGCCGCCTGGAAGGAAAAAACCAAAGACCTGCCCGGCGGCGGGCACGGCTGTGGGCATGGCGGGCCCCACGGCGGCTTTCACGGCGGGCCTCACGGGGGCGGCGGCTGCCACCATGGCCCCGGCGGGCACCACCACGGGGGCTGGCACCACGGCCCAGGGCACCACGGCCACGGCGAAGCCCCGCTGGAGGATGAACCGCAGGCGGAAGGCGAGCCGCAGCCGGAATAAGCGCTCTTCTATTTCTTGAAGCTTAAAATTCTTAAAGCTTTAAGAAAGCTTAAAACCTGAAAAACGGCGGGTGTTCGCCCTGCCGCTATGCCCGAAACCCGGCAGAAGCTGCCTTGCTGCTTGCCGCAAGCTACCCGCCCGGCCCGCCTGCTACGGCAAGCGGCCCGGGCGGGTTTTATTTTTGCCTGTTGGCCGCCCTTCTTCTATGCTCATGATTCGGGCGGGTTATCAACAAATGGCTAACGAGTGCTAAAATCGGTGGAAAAACTCACCGCCAACTGCCCGCCCGGCCCGCCTGCTACGGCAAGC
>JBKEBR010000525.1:0-1942 GCA_047973285.1 Oscillospiraceae bacterium
ACAAGGGTCAGAAAAAACAGGGTGGGCGACAGCATGGGCAGCGTAATTTTAAAAAAGACGGTACTTTTTTTGGCTTTATCAAGGGTTGCGGCTTCATAGAGGTAACCGGGAATGCTTTTCATGCCCGATATCAGAATGATTGTGTTGTATCCCACACCCTTCCAAACAGCCACAAGTACCAGCGAAAACATTGCGGTTTCCGGAGACTCCAGCCAGCGCACGGGCGAAATATGAAGAAGGCTCAGCAAAAAGTTAAATAGCCCGTAGGACGAATCCATCATCCACATCCAAATAAACGAAATTGACACGAAGGAAATAATATATGGCAAAAAAATAATGTTTTGCAGAAAGGCGTTCAGCCTGGTGTTTACTTTAAGCAGCAGCGCCAAAAGCAGCGCAAGCACCACCGTCAACACCACGGTAAGCCCCATATACTGAAACGTGTTGCCAATTACCCGAATAAAGCCCAAATCGGTAAAAAGGTCCACAAAGTTTTTCAGCCCAATATACACCATGTCGCCCATCATATCCCACTTATAAAAGCTGAGATAAATCATGTAAAACACCGGGTATATCATAAAAACAAGAAACACGGCAATGGACGGTGCAATAAAAAGGTACGGGCGGGCTGTATTCAACAGCTTTCGGCGGGTGGCGTTAACCGGCGTTTTCAAATTATTCCACCACCTTCAAAGTAGGGGCCATCGCGTTTTGTTCCTTGTCAAAAAAATGCAGGTTTTTTTCTTTTACACAAAGGCATACCGGCCCGTAACTTGCCGGTTTCTGCTCGTACAGCTTTACATACAGCTTCCCAAAGCCGGTGGATACCGTACACAGCTGCTCGGCGCCCAGCATTTCCCGGGCCGTCAGCTCCCCCGCTATGGTAAGGCTGGCGGCTGGCGGCATACCGCCGTCCGTCAGTTCTGCATGCTCGGGCCGAAAACCAATATATGCGGCGCCAACAGGTACTTCATAGCCCAGTGCGGCACCGCCCTCACAGTGTATAACGTTCATGGAAGGGGAGCCGATAAATTGTGCGGCAAAAACACCGGCCGGCGCGTGGTAAATATCCATTGGCCCGGCCTGCTGCACAATCTCCCCCTCTTTAAGCAGCACAATGTCCGTTCCCATAGACATTGCCTCCACCTGGTCGTGCGTTACATACACAAAGGTTGCCTTCAGCCGGTGGTGAAGCGCAATCAGCTCCGCACGCAGCTGGCCCCTCAGCTTTGCGTCCAAATTCGACAAAGGCTCGTCCATCAAAAAGACGTTCGGTTTTTTAACCATGGCCCGGGCCAGCGCCACCCTTTGCCGCTGCCCGCCAGACAAGGTGGAGGGTTTGCGGGCGAGGTATTCCGACAAGCCCACAATTTTGGCAACCTCCAAAATACGTGCCTCGCGTTCCTGCTTTGGCACCTTCATATTTCTCAGGCCAAACTCCATATTCTCTTTCACCGTCATGGTGGGGTACAGCGCATAATTTTGAAAAACCATCGCTATATTCCGCTCGCCCGGCGCAACATCCTTCATGCAAACGCCGCCAAGCATAATGTCGCCCTCCGTCTCCCGCTCCAGCCCGGCAATCATGCGCAAAATTGTAGACTTTCCGCAGCCGGATGGGCCAAGAAGCACCGTAAAGCTGCCGGGCTTAATGGTAAGGTTCAAATTTTTTATAACGCTATGCCCCTGCCTGTATTCCTTGCAGATGCGGACCAGTTCTATTTTTTCAGCCATATTTATAATACCCTGCCATTTCGGTTGCGTACCGCCCTCAGGCGACAGGCTCATTCTAGCATCAGCAAAAGCCGGGCACTATCACGGTTTCGTCAAATACATGTAAAAAATACGTAATGTATCATTTTGTACTTTATGTATTATTTTCATGTGGTATACTTAACTTATACTACACCCGGCAAGAGGAGGCCAAACAATGGAACGGCTC
>JBKEBR010000526.1:0-11258 GCA_047973285.1 Oscillospiraceae bacterium
AAAGCCGTACCACATAACATACAGCAAAAACAATTCGCCGTTGAATTTGCGTTTTTTGCGGTACAAAAACAGCAGCAAAAAGCCCAGGGCGCACCACAGGCTTTCATACAAAAAGGTAGGGTGCACCGGCAAGGCCGGGTTTACCATTACCCCTTCGGCAGCAAGCTTTGCCTGCTGCGAGGCAAGGTAGGCGGTGGTGGAGGGGCTGAGCATGCCCCAGGGCAGGGTGGTGTTGGTGCCAAAGGCCTCCTGGTTGAAAAAGTTGCCCCAGCGGCCAAAGGCCTGCCCAATGAGAAAGCCCATGCCCCCGAGGTCGAACATGGGGCCCAGCGGCACCTTGCGCCATTTGCAGCCAATGGCGGCGCCAATAAACGCGCCGATGATGCCGCCGTAAATGGCAATGCCGCCCGCCCGCAGGTTCACAATATCGTACAGGTTGGTATAGGCAAGGTCGCTGAACGCCACATAGTACAGCCTGCCCGCAACAATGGCCAGCACCAGGCCAATGACAATAACGTCCACCATTCGGTCGGCGTCTACCCCAAAGCTTTTGCTTTGGCTGAAGGCGAACAAAACGGCCAGCAGCATGCCAAGGCCAATGCATACGCCGTACCAGTAAATGGGCACCCCAAAAATGGTGAAGGCCACCCGCGAAATTTCCATTACAATGCCAAGGCCGGGAAATTCAACAATGTTGATCATGGAAAACCTCTTTTCTAAATTTCTGCGCGCGGCGGCACTTTTGCCGCCGCCAAAGCATTTGGGGGGGGTGCGCCCGCCGCCTTTTAAAGGGGGCGTTACGTAGCCGGGTTAATTACCACGGTGGCGCTGGCGTTTTGCTGCAGCATGGTTTGCAGGGCGCCGTTTACATCTTCAATGGTAAGGGCTGCAATGGCGGCCAGCTCTTCGGCGGGGGTGCGCCCGTGGAAATAGCTGCCCGAAAGGGTGCTGGCCACCCGCTCTAAGCTTTCAAGGTCGGCAATGGCCGCCCCGTACATCATTTTTTTGCAGGTTTCGAACTGGGCGGCGTCCACCCCTTCGCGGCGCTGGCGCTCTATTTCGGCAAGCAGCTCTTCCCGCACTTTTTTGGGGTTTGGCCCTTCGCCGCTGAACATAAAGTAAAGGCAGTTTTCGTGCACGCCATAGTCGCCGTCGAAGCCGGGCTGCACCAGCCCTTCGTCGTACAGGCGGCGGTACAGGCTGCTGGTTTCGCCGCTGATCAGCTCGGTAAGCATGTCGCACACCACCTCGGTTTTGGTGGTGTCGCCGGTTGGCGGGGTTTCTTTAAAGCCGATGGCGAACAGCGGCATGGAAACCTCCATGGAGAATTCCCGCCAGGGGGCGGCAACGGCGGCGGGCTCCTCTGGGAAAAGGGAAACCGGCTTTTCGGCCCGCTCTGCAGAAAGGCCCGCCCGCTCCACCGCGGCCAGCAGCTGGGCCATGGTAATGCCGCCTGCGGCGCACAGCACCATGTTGGCGGGGGTATAGTAGGTATCGGTGCAGCTGTACAGCACCTCGGGGGTTATTTCGGCAATGGTTTCCACCGTGCCGGCAATTTCGTCGCGCACCGGGTGGTTGTGGTAAAGGCATTCCAGCAGGGCGTAGGCCGCGCGCAAATCGGCATTGTCCTCGTACATTTTAATTTCCTGCGCAATAATGCCCTGCTCTTTGTCCACCGTTTCTTTGGTGAAATGGGGGTGCCCCACAAAAGACAGCAGAATGTCAAGGTTTTTGTCTATTTCGCTGGAGGCCGTAAAAATATAGCTGGTGGCGTCGAAGCCGGTGTAGGCGTTGGCGGAAGCGCCGGTTTCGGCGTACAGGGTAAAGGCGTCTACCCCGTTTTCGTTTTCAAACATTTTGTGCTCCAAAAAATGGGCAATGCCCGCGGGCAACTGCACCTTGGCGCCATTTTTTTGGAACACCCGGTTGATAGAGCCGAAACGGGTGGCGTAAATGGCGTGCACCGCCTTGTATTCCGGCATGGGCAAAACCCGCACGGCAAGGCCGTTGGGCAGAATTACCTCTTCAAAAGCAAGGGCGGTTTGCACCGCTTTGGGTAAATTTGTGTTCATTTGCCGGCCTCCTTTTGCACAATGGCGTATTCCACCGCCGGGGTAAAGGCGGCAAGGGCGGCCTGTACCTCTTGTTTGGTTACCTGCTGCACCATTTGGGCAAACTGCTGCATGGTTAGGCCGGTGCCGCGCATAATTTCGGTAAAGGCCCAGCTTTCAAGGGCGCCGGGGCTGTCTTGCGCGGTGGTAAAGGCCCCTTGCAGCGCCAGCTTGGCCACCGCAATTTCTTCGTCGGTGGCAAGCTCTGTTTGCAGGGTGTGCAACTCTTTCATAATGGCATCGGCAGCAAGGCGCAGGTTTTTATGCTCCACGCCGGAATCGATGGTTAGGGTGCCCCCAAAGGCGGAATAGCTGGAGGCGCAGTAGTAGCACAGGCTTTGCTTTTCGCGCACGTTCATAAACAGGCGGCTGCTGGGCAGGCCGCCCAAAATGGCCCCGGCCACCCGCATAACGGCGGCTTCGTGGGCGCTTGGTATTTTGCCGGAGGTAAGCATAATGCACAGCTTGCCCTGAATGGTGTCCATGGCTTCGGCGTATTGCATAAGCGCGGGCTTGCCCTCGGCGGGGCTGGCGGGCAGGGGCTCTGCCGGGGCGCGCTGCACCCTGGCAAGGTATTCGGTTATTTGCTGTGCCGCGGCCTCGGCAGGCATGCCGAACACCGTAATTTCGAACTGCGCCTGCTGCAAAAGGGTTTGGTAGGCGCTGTACAGGCTTTGAGGGGTAAGGCCATCGATGTCCTCTAGGTAGCCGGAGGATTCCAGCCCCAGGGGGGACGCGCCGTACAGCTTGCGCCGGGCCTGTTGCAGGCAGTACAAACGCTTTTCATTGATTTCGCTTTTCAGGTATTCGGCCTGCTTTTCCTTTTCAATGGCCACATCCTCGGCGTCGAAGGCGCCGTTTTGGGCCACCGGCTCGAACAAAAGCCGGCAGGCAAGGCGGGTGTATTCGGCCTCCAGGTTTTCCCCTTCAAGGGCATAGGCATTTTTAAGCCCGGAAACGCCGATGGTTACCACCCGGTTGGCCCCAACGGTAAAGCTTTCGCTGGCAATTTCGGCCCCGTACAAATTGTACAAATGGCGGGAGAGGGCAATAGGGTCTGCAATGGCGGCACAGCGCCGGTTGAGCAGGTTTGGCAGCAGGGCAAGGGCGCTTGCGGTTTCGCGCCGGCCGGGCAGCACCATGCGGATGGCCACCTTGCAGCGCTTGAATTTTTCGCCCGGCAGGGCGGTAATATAGGCCCCCGGTGCTATTTGGGTATGGTTCATGCAGTAATTTCCTTTTTTTATTTAAAATTTTACACAAGGCCCCCAAAGGGAGGCCTTGTGCGCGGATGGCGTTGTTTATGCCGGCTGCGAAGAGGTGCCGGCAGCTGGCTCTTGTGAAACGGCGGGCTGGGCAACATATTCTTCCAGGGTAATGCCCGCCGCGGTAATGGCTTTGGCCTCTTCTACCCCCACATAGCGGAAATGGAAGGGTTCGTAGGCAACACCGGTAACATCGGTTTTTTCGGCCGGGTAGCGCAGAATAAAGCCGTATTCGGGGCTGTGCTCCTTCAGCCACTGGAACTCGGGGCTTTGGTCGAAGCTGGTGCTGGTGGTTTGTACGCTGCCGGTTACAAAATCGACTGCAAGGCCGGTGTGGTGCTCGGTGCTGCCGGCGGGCAGCTCGTATTCAAGGGCGCGGGCGGCGGCGGTTTCGTCGCTGAGGCCCTGGGCCTTGAAGTTGTTGTAATAGTAGGTGTATTTTTCGTTTTGAACCCTATAGCTGCGGAAGGCCGAAACAATGCGCAGGCTGCCGCCGGTTTGGGCGTTGCAGTCGGCCATCATGGTTTGCAGCGCCTCGGCGGCGCGGGTGTCGAACCAGTACACAACCCCCTGCTGGGTAATGCCGGTAAGCTCCGGCTGGGTAAAGGCGGAATCCACCGGCTTTGCCGGGCTTATAATGTTGAGGTTCCAGGCGGAGGGGTCTACCGCGGTGGGGGTGGAGGCCTGCGGCTGGGAGGCAACCTCGCCCGAGGCCGGCAGCGAGCCCGAGGCGGGCGCGCCCGACGGGGAAACCGGCACGGAGGGGCCTATCAAATCTGCAAAAAACATGATGACAACCGACACCAAAAGCACACCGGCAAGCAAAAAAGAGCCTGCAAGCATTATCTGCTGCTTTTTAATGCGGCTTCTGCGCCGCCCGGCGGGCCGGCGCGCGGCGGGGCCGCGCTGTTCTTCCTCGTATTCTTCCTGCAGGTATTCATCGTAGGGGTCTTTTGCCATGGCGTTCACCTTCTTTATTAAAAATATAGCAACAACCGTGGTAAATGTACTTTATGTATTATTATAACGCCCCGGCGCCCTTGTTACAATAGCCCGGCGGTTTTTGCCCCGCGCCGATGGCTGCCGCGCGCCGCAAAAAGCCGCCGCGCCTTTGCAAACGCAAAAGCCTGCCTGCCGGGCAAAACCCGGCAGGCAGGCGGTGGCCCGCATTTTAACGCTTTGTTCAGGGAACAAGGGTGTCCATAAAGGCGCTGTGAATGGCGGTAACGGCGCGGTCGGTTTCTTCGCGGTCGATGAGCACCGAAATTTTAATTTCGCTGGTTGTGATCATGCGCACGTTTACATTGGCCTCGTACAGGGCCTCGAACATTTTGGCCGCCACGCCCGCGTGGCTTTGCATGCCCGCGCCCACCACGCTTACCTTGGCAACGCCGGTGTCTACCAGCACCTCTTTGCCGCCAAAACGGTCGAGGTTTTCCAGCAGAATTTGCCGGGCGCTTTCGGCGTCTTCCGCCGGAACGGTGAAAATAACGTCCTTATTCCCCTCCCGCCCGCTGGACTGGAGAATAATATCCACGTTGATTTTTTTCTGCCCCATAAGGCCGAAAATTTTAAAGGAGATGCCCGGTACGTCGGGCACGTCCAAAATAGAAATAACCGCAACGTGGGTGTCTTTCGCAACTCCTTTAATCAGCATTCCCTCATTCATGTCGTAAACCTCCTTCACAATGGTGCCGGGCACGGGGTTCAGGCTGCTGAGCACCTCCAGCTCTACCCCATATTTTTTGGCAAGCTCTACGCTGCGGTTGTTCAAAACCTGCGCCCCCAGCGTGGCAAGCTCCAGCATTTCATCAAACGAAATAACCTCCAGCTTCACCGCGTTTGGCACAATGCGCGGGTCGGCGGTGTACACGCCGTCCACATCGGTGAATATCTGGCAGCGGTCGGCCTGCAGGGCCGCCGCAATGGCAACGGCGCTGGTGTCGGAGCCGCCGCGCCCCAGCGTGGTAATGTCGCCGTTTATGTTGATGCCCTGAAACCCCGCCACAATTACAATGCGGCGCTTGGCAAGCTCGGCGGCAATGCGCTCGCCCTCTAAATTTTTAATGCGGGCGCGGCCATGGGCGCGGTTGGTTTCGAAGCCTGCCTGCCAGCCGGTAAGGCTTACGGCGGGGCAGCCAAGCTCGCCCAGTGCCATGGCCAGCAGCGCCATGCTGATTTGCTCGCCGCTGCTGAGCAGCACATCCATTTCGCGGGTGTTGGGCTTGTGGGTAATTTCGCCTGCCTTTTGCAGCAAATCGTCGGTGGTGTCGCCCTGGGCCGAAACCACCACCGCCACGTCGTTGCCGCTGTTGTAGGTGTTTGCCACAATGCGCGCCACATTAAAAATGCGGTCGCGGTCGCGCACCGAGCTGCCACCAAATTTCTGCACGATCAATGCCATGTACCTTTTCCCCCTCGATATTGGGCGGCAAACCCCGCCGCCCTGCTTTGTGTGCCCCGGCAGCGGCCATATACCGCTGCCGGGGGCCGGGCCGCATACACAATGCCGCGCCCGCTTGCACCCTCCATATTCATTAGAACCTTACAAAACTTTTAAATAAGCCTTGCGCCCAAATTGTCGGCCTGCATTTTGGCAAGGGTAAACCTGCCCAGCGGCAGCCCCTGCATTTTGGCGGAAAGCAGCTCTTCTTCGGCGGTTTTCCAAAAGGCTGTGTTGCTTTTTTCCAGCACGGCCAGAATGCTGGAGCCCGCGCCGCTGATGAACACGGCCGCCGCCCCGGCCTTGTGGGCCAGCGCGAACACCTCTTCGCCGCCGGGAATCAGCGGCAGGCGGTAGGGCTGGTGCAGCCGGTCATCGGTGGCAACGGGCAGCAAATCTAGCCTGCCCTCGCACAGCGCCGCCTGACACAGGGCCGCCCGCGAAAGGTTGAACACCGCGTCTTTATGGGGCACCTCTTTGGGCAGCGCCGCCCGGGCCTTTTGGGTAAGCAGCTCAAATTCGGGAATGAACACCCCAAATTCCAGCATGGGGGATATTTCTTTTTTAACGCTGTACACCCGCCCCTCGTGAATGCAGCTGGCCACAAGGCCGCCGAGCAGGGCCGGGGCCACATTGTCGGGGTGGCCTTCAATTTCCGCCGCAATGGTGAGAAGGTCTTCCCGAGTACAGGGGTTTTTCAGCAGGGCGTTTGCCCCGATAAGCCCCGCCACAATGCAGGCGGAGGAGGAGCCAAGCCCCCTTGCCATGGGAATGGGGCTGTTCTGCCGTATGGTAAGGCCGGTAAAGGGCTTTTTGCAGTGCTCGTACAGCAGCCGGGCGCTGTGGTACACCAGGTTTTCGGGCCCGGTGGGCACCTTGTGCTGGTCGATGCTGGCAATGTGGCAGCCCTCGGCCTCTTCCATAACAACGGTGTTGCCAAGGCTGAGCGCAAGGCCAAGGCTATCAAACCCGGCCCCCACGTTTGCGCTGGTGGCCGGAACATGTACGGTTATCATATTGGGTTGCACCTTCCCGCAGGGCGGCGCCAGGGCGGCTCTGCCTTGCTTTTTATATACGGCCGCCCTTGGCAAAGGGCCGGCTTTTTTACATTATTCCAGAATGGCAAGGGTAATGGCAACCCTGGCGCCGCCCTTTTCCAGGGCGCTTACGGCCCCGGCAAGCTGCGCGGCGGTAAGGCCGGGCACAATGGCGGCGTTTGCCCCTTCTACCGGCTTTGCGCCCGGCAGGGCCAGCAGCCCTTCGGCGGGGCTGCCGTTTTCAAGGCGAATGTAATAGCGGTGGGGGGCCGCGTCGGCGTAGTAGCCGTCGATGGGCTGTGCGGGCTGCCAAAAAAGGCTGTCGTGTATTTTGCTGCCGTCCTTCAGGGCGTCAATGGCGTCGGCCACCACGGCGCTGGCGGTGGGCAGCTTGCCCGCCCCCTTGCCGTAAAACACCACCTCGCCCAGCATGTCGCCCTCTACCATAACGGCGTTGAAAACATCCTCTACCCCGGCCAGCTGGTTGGTGCGGGGCACCAGCATGGGCTCTACCGCGCAGGCAAGGCTGCCGCCCTCGGGCTTTTGGGCCCAGGCAATCAGCTTAACGGCGCAGCCAAGGCCCTTGGCCGCGGCCATGTCGGCGGGGGTAACCGCCCGTATGCCGCGGGTGGGCACGTTTTGGGGGTACACATGGCTGCCAAAGGCAAGAGAGGCCAAAATGGCAATTTTGCGGCCCGCGTCAATGCCGTCCACGTCGGAGGAGGGGTCTATGGTTTCGGCGTAGCCAAGGCCTTGGGCCTCTTTCAGCGCTTCATCAAAGGTTTTGCCGCCGTGCTCCATGCGGGTAAGCATAAAGTTTGTGGTGCCGTTTACAATGCCCTTTACCGAAGAAATGCGGTTGGCGGCCAGGCACTGGCGCATGGGGGTAATAATGGGGGTGCCGCCGCCCACGCTTGCCTCAAACAAAAAACAAACCCCCTGCTGTTTGGCAAGGGCCAGCAGCTCGGCACCATACCGGGCCACCATTTCTTTGTTGCTGGTTACCACGCTGCGCCCGCTTTGCAGCGCCCGGGTAACATACTCGTAGGCGGGCTTGGTGCCGCCAATGGTTTCCACCACCACCTTAACCTCGGGGTCTTGCAGCACAGCCTCGATGTTGTTCACAAACAGCTGTGCTTCGGGGTGGCCCGAAAAATCTCGGATATCCACAATATATTTTACCGCCAGTTCTTCCCCAAGGCGGCGTTTCACCCCGGCCTCGTTGCGGTGCAGCACCTCTAAAACGCCGCTGCCCACCGTACCGAAACCTAAAATTGCCAGTTTTGCCATACTGCCCTCCATACAAAAACGGCCCTCCGCCGTTACTTGTTTCTTTTTATATCCACCACGGTGCGCTGCTTTTTCAGCTCGGCGCACAGCTCCTCCACCGTGCCGTGCATGCCTTCGGTTCGCACCGTAACCGCCACCACCGCCGCGCCGTTTTCGGGCATGCTTTGGTTGATGGTAACCACGCCCGCCCCCGCGGCCGATATGCCCGCAAGCAGGTTTTGCAAAGCGCCGGTTTCGTCCAATAAGGAGGCGGTAAGGGTGATAACATCCCGCCCAATTTCAGCATGAAACACGCTGTCTTTGTATTTGTAAAAAGCGCTGCGGCTCACCTCGGCCATGCGGGTTGCCCTTGAAACGTTTTTGGCATCGCCGCTTGCCAGCAGTTCTTTTGCCTTTAGCACTCGCAAAAAAACATCGGGCAAAATATTGGCTTCCACCAGAAGGTATTTCTTCTCTTCCATTTTGTTCACCTCACAAATACAACTGTACCCATATTGAAAACTATACCATGCAGGCAGGCAAGTTTCAAGGCTTCCCTTTTGTTTTTATGTCTTGACCAAAAAAAAACATTTTCGGTGGCGTTGGCATGGCTAAATGCACAATGTTTTGCATAAAAATTGTATAAAAATTGGCTGTGCAAGCAAGGCAGCCCTTTTTTTGCCTGTTAAAAAATTAAAGGTAAGCTATTTTTACATTCAAAACCCGTTTCTGTTCCAACAACATTTTCCAAGAACAACGGTTGACATTTCATTCTACATGGTGTAGAGTTTAGGCGTCATCTGAAATTGAACAGGCGGGCTGCCAAGCCTGCCGCCGCAAAACAGGAGGTGGTCGCATGAGCGAATTTCTTTTGTCGGAGGCGGAAGCCTTTGTTATGGAGCATTTTTGGAAAAAGGGGCCCCTGAAAACAGAGGAACTTGCCCCGCTTGTTGCCGAAAAAGGGTGGAAAAGTACAACCTTGCTTACTTTTTTAAGCCGCCTTGCCGCCAAAGGCATGCTGCTGGTTACACGGCAAGGCAAGGCAAACCTGTACACCCCCTTGGTGAGCAGGGCCGAATACCAACGCGCCGAAGGGACGGCCTTTTTAAACCAGATGTACGGCGGCAGCGCCAAAAACTTTTTGGCAGCCATGGTAGATACCAACGGCCTTACAAGCAAAGACATTGCCGAACTCAAGCTGTGGCTTGAACAGCAGGAGGGCGAACCGAATGAATAATATTTTTTTGAAAATTGCTTTGCCAATTGGGATAACGGGCAGCGCCTTTACCCTGCTGCTGTTTGCTTTTATACCCCTTTTGAAAAAAGGGCGGGCTGTTTTTTTAAAACGTGCCCTTGTGGTGGCGGGTTTGTTGTTTGTACTGCCGCTGCCGCTTTTGCTGGGCGGCGGCACCGCCCCCCGCGCGCAGTTTGCCGCCCATGCTGCTGCCGACCCCGCTTACTGGGCGGGGCAGGCCCTTACCCAGGCCGTGCAGCAACCTGCCCTGAGCGGAGCCCCAGGCGCTACGCAAACGGGTACCTTGCAATTTTTGCCTGGCATTTTGACAGGCTGCTACCTGGCGGGGGCCCTGGTTTTTGCCGCCATACAATACAGCCGCCACCGGGTTTTTGCCAAAGCCCTTACCCAAAGCCTGCAGCCTGCAACACCCCAAACAACGGCGTTATTACAGCAACTGTGCAACGAAATGGGCATTGCACAGCCACCGCTTCTGTTTCAAAGCTTTCAGGTAACCTCCCCCATACTGGTGGGGCTGGCCCACCCCAATATAGTGCTGCCCGCTGTTTCCGCAACGCCGGCACAATGGCGGTTTGCCTTGGCGCACGAGCTTACCCATTACCGGCACAAAGACCTTCTTTTGAAGCACTTTTTTCTATTGGTTTCGGTTTTAAACTGGTACAACCCGTTGCTTTCGCTGCTACGGCATGCTTTTGCCGATGCCTGTGAAGCCGCCTGCGATGAAAAGCTGGGCCGGCAAATGGACGGCGCGCAGCGCAGGGAATATGCTGCCAGCCTGCTGGCTTTCTCGGGCACGGCAGCGCCCTACACCACCTCGGGTTTTGCACTGCCCGCCAAACAGCTAAAGCAGCGTTTGCACCGCATTCTTCACCCGGCCCGGCCGGGGAGGGTGCTGCGCGCCGCCGCCTTTGCCTTGGTGGGCATGGTGGTTTGCACAGGCCTGTTGATAGGGGCCGGTTTTTCGGCCGGTTCGGCCGCCACTGTTTCGGCAAGCGGGCCGCTTGAAGGTTCCGTCTCTTCCCCGGAGGCAGTTTCTGCACCCATTTCTCCCTCAACCGAGGTTTCCGAGCCCACCTCTTCTTCAAGCATTCTGCCTGCCGCAGCCCCCGAAGGCCTTGCCTGGCCGGTGCCCGGCGCTTCTTACAGTGCACGCGGTTTTGTGGAGGGCCTCCACCGGGGCCTGGATATGAGTGCCGAAGCCGGCACCCCTGTTTATGCAGCGGAGCAGGGCACAGTTGTATATTCTGGCTGGCATTTCAGCTACGGTTATTACGTAGAAATAGACCATGGCGACGGCCTGCATACCCTGTATGCCCATTGCAGCACCCTGTATGTGAATACCGGCGATGAGATAAGCAAAGGCGGCCTAATTGCCGCAACGGGCAACAGTGGACTTTCCACCGGGCCCCACTGCCACTTTGAAGTGCTGGTGAACGGCACCCCTGTAGACCCTTACGGCTATGTGGCGCCGCCGGACAATTTTATAGCAACGCCCACTTCTGCGGCACCCGCCGAAACCACAGCCCAACCTTAGCCAAACCACCTCAAAAAGAGCCCTGTTTGTGCGGCAACAGGCGGCCACAAAAACAAGATAGGTTATTATCAAAAAATCGGACCACGGCGGGCAGGCCACCTTTACACCTGCCGCCAGCCGCTTTGGGCAAAAACGGGCGCCGCGGCAAACCGGCCGGGCAGTACTGCCACCGTGGGCGGCACGGGCGTTCCCACCCCGGCCCCACTGCCGTTTTGAAGTGCTGGCAGGATGTGCGCCGCAGGCCCGGGAAATTATATGGCCCCGCCGCGGCAATTTTTGTTAAAACTACCCTTATGCCATAAGCCTTGTAGTGTAAAGAGCATTATAAAAGCCGCCCCGCAGGA
>JBKEBR010000527.1:0-2917 GCA_047973285.1 Oscillospiraceae bacterium
GTCTGGAATGTTCCACACCCGCTTTTTCCATTCAAAGCTGGCCAGCACCGGGTAATCCCACCAAAGCTCGGTGCGCTGGCCAAACAGCACCCCAATGCGCCCCATAAGCCGCACCCGGCTTTTGGCGGGGTTTAGCCCCAACACCTCCACGGTGCCGCCGGAGGGCTGCAAAATGCCGCTTAAAATTTTAATGGTGGTGCTTTTGCCCGCGCCGTTGGCCCCGGCATAGGCCACAAATTCGCCTTTTTGCACGGTGAGCGACAGGTTTTGCAGGGCGTGCACCTCTTTTTGCTGCGGGTGCAGCAGGTTTTTCAGTATGTCTTTTGCCTTGCCGCTGCGCTGCCACTGGCGGTAGGTTTTGCACAGGTTACGAACGGCCAAAGCCGGAGTATCTTGGGGAAGAATATTTTGCATAATAGGCAAACCCTTTCTTAACAATAATAATGCACAGCGCCATGCTGCCCGCCGCCACCGCCGCCAACAGCCCGGCGGCAGCGCCGCCTGTTTTGCCCAGCAGAACCGCCGCGGGCAAAAAGGCCATGCCGCCCACCGGCAGCAGGGTACAAAGCACAAACCGCAGCGGGGCCGCAAGGCCCCCCAGCGGGTAAGGCGCAAGCGAAGAGTACAGGTCGGTTACCTCGGTGGCAATTTCCTCGGCGGCATAAGGCGCCCAAAAAGCCAACGCCGAAACGGCGTACACCCAGGCGGTTAGTATACAAAACGAAAGCAGCACAAGCCCCGCAAGGGCAAGCCACCACAGGGGCCCGCCCACACCGGGCAGCCCCCCGGCCGCAGCTGCGGTTGCCACAAGGCCGCACAAAAACGGCCCCAGGCCCGAAACCGGCGCAAACCCCTGGGCCATTAAGTGCAGCGGCAGGGGCACCGGCTGCACAAGGGCGTGGTCCAGCTGGCCGCGGCCAATAATGCGGCTTACCGCCCCGGCGTTGTTGTTGCTCAGCACAATGCCGTATACCCCGTTTACCAGCAGGGCATAGCCCGCCATAAACAGAATTTCACCTTCGGTAAAACCGCCAAAGCCGCCAAAAGCCGCATGCCCGCCACATTGGCAAGGGCCACCAGCGAGGTGGTGGCAATTTCCAGCAGGCAAAAGCCGGTATCGCGCAGAAACCACAGCAAATCCATTTTGCCGTAGGCCTTCAGCAGCTGGAACAGGGTTTTCAGGTTAGCCGCCATAGCACACCATCCTCTCTTCGCTTTTTTTGTAGGCCGCGTGGGCCACCAGCCAAACGGCCGCCGCCCAAAACAGTTGCAGGCCCAGCAGGGCCAGGGGGTTTTGCGCCCCCACATAAATAGACAGAGGGGCATTTGCCACCGCCCCAAAGGGCGAAAGCGACAGCACCACCGCCACCGGGCGGGGAAACAGCGCAAAGGGAATAAGCGCCCCCGAAAGCAGGGTGTACACGGCTTCGCGAATGCGGGTGGCCATAAACATGGCGTTTTTAAGCCGCATGGCAAGGGCGGCAAACAGAATATCGATGCCAAAGCCCACCACAACAGAAAGAAGCAGGCTAGCCAAAAACAGCAGCCCTGCCCCCGCCGAGGCGGGCAGCGGGTGAATGCCCGCCAAAGGGGCCAGCAGCAAAGCCGGAAGGCTGAAAAACAGCCAGTAGGGCACCCAAAAGCGGCCCGCGGTTTCGGCCATGTAGGAAAGGTACACCGGCATGGGGCGGGTATACCGCCCCACCACCGAGCCCTCCCACAGGGCCGAGGTGGCCGGGGTTAAAATGTTCAGCTGCCGCGCCACCACAAAAGACAGCAGGGTGTAGGTAAGCAGGGCGCGGCCCCCCATTTCGGCGGGGGCGGGGCCCGCGGCGGCAAAGGCGCGCCACAAAGCCGTAAAAACCAAAAAACGAAGCAGTGCCACGGCATTTTCGGCCATGGCCTTCAGCACGCCCGCCTCAAACTTTTGGCGGGCGCAGGCACCCGCCGTGGCAAAAAACTGCCGGGCATACAGCCGCAAAACGGCAGCGTTGTGTTGTATTTACAAAAGAGTTTCTCCTTTTTTCTCAATTAATTTTCTTTTTGCTCAGTTAATTCCATTGTTTGTTCAATTTTAAATTTCAAACCACCGGGCTTTTACAGGCAATGCTGCCTGCGCCCGGCTTTGGGCCGCGCTTTTGCTGTTTGCGCTAAACCGGCGGGCCGGGCAGGCGCCACCGGCCTGGCGGGCGGGGCGCCCGCAACCGCATGCGCAGAGCAGCACCGGGCCAGGTGTCGCAGGCAAAGCGGGCGGCCCCGCTGCAAAAGCGCGTCGGGCACCGGCGCCCGCTTTATGCGTGCCCTACACAGGGCAGCCCGGTAGTGTTGCCCTGCATTTTCCATGCACCTGCCCCGTTGCCTTTCAGCCTTGGGCCAAGGTGCCAGCCTTCCCCGTTTGAAGGCGGTTGATGCCGCCTTTCCCCTGCCGCCGCGCTTTGCCCTGCACAGCCGGGGCACCTTACAAATGGGCGCAAAAAAGCCGGAGGGCGCCCCTGGCGCCTCCGGCTGATGGTACGGTATAGCGGGCCCTGCCCCTTCGGGGCAAAACGGCGGCTACATGGTACGGGCAGGCGAAAGCAAATGGGCGCACTTCAACACGGCCTGCGCCACGCTACCCGCCTGCACTGCTACTTCACCAATGTTTTGCCACAAATTGCTTTGCTTGAAAACGCTGCGGTTCATTTGCTTTCACCTCCTACAATAGATTTATGGAAAAGGACGCGGTACCCAGCCGTGCCTTTATCCATCTCGTGCTTAGCTGCTAGAATGAGAGCGGATTGGACTGACGACGTCACCAAGAACTGATTGATTCACGTTCGTCAAGGAGTCTGTCAGCCCGCTCTCTCATTCGCAGCGTTCGATTTGAGCAGGTTGTCCCGCCATTTTGGTGTGTTCGCGTAACCCGGGAGATTGAATA
>JBKEBR010000528.1:0-2318 GCA_047973285.1 Oscillospiraceae bacterium
AAAGCTGCTCTTGTCCAAATTTACCATGGCCAGGTATTTTTCAGCGATGCGGTGTGTCTCTTTTTTATCTATTATTCCATTTTTAATGGGATAATTACCTGCCAAAATATTGTCAGCCAAGTTCATATATTCAAGAATACTAATTTCTTGATATATCATGGCAATGCCGGCCGCCGTTGAGTCTTTGGGCGAATGAAAACAGCATTTTTGCCCGTCTACATAAAAATCTCCTTCGTATGTGCCATACGGATAAAACCCATCCAAAATTTTCATCAGGGTAGATTTGCCCGCTCCATTTTCACCGCAAATGGCATGGATCTCCCCTTTTTTGATATCCATTGTGATATTGTCAAGGGCACGAACCACTGAAAAATACTTGCCTAAGCCTCTGATTTCCAATATAGGCTTGTCCATAGATTATTATCCCCCTATTTTAAGCCTTCAGCTTTTTTTCGCGCGTAACATCCACAACAACAGACACAATCAATATGGCCCCCGTAATAAGAATTTGGTAGCCACTGGTATTCATGCGCAAGGCCTGCAACGCATAGCGGATAACGGTCATAAGCAGCATCCCAAGTAAAGCGCCTGCCACTGAACCTTTCCCGCCGTACAAGCTGCACCCGCCCAAAATGCACCCAGCCGTCACTTCAAATTCCCAACCGGTTCCAGCCGTTATATTTGCCGCCCGATAAGTTATGCAAAGAAAAAAAGCGCTTACTGCGCAAACGCAGCCGGTAATGATATACAAAATACGCTGGGTTCGTTCAACCGCAATTCCGGAGGTTTTCGCTATTGTACTGTTGTTTCCAATAATAAAAACATTTTTTCCGAAATTTGTTTTGTGCAGTAAAAGGTATGCCAACACCGCCAGCAAAAGCAGAGCATATATGTTGAGAGGAAGGCCAAATAGTTTTACACCGGCCAGAGATGTCAACGATGAAGGAAGGCCCGTTATGCTGCGCGCCTGTGCAAGAACCTGGTGCACTCCACGGCAAATATACATCATGGCCAAAGTAACAATGTAAGCGCTTATTCTAAGGTTTACAATTAGCAAACTGTTTAAAAAGCCCACCAAGGCCCCCACAACCATAACAATAAACAGCGCAAAAAACGGGTTTAGATCAAAAGTCTTCATCAGCAAAGCCAAAATTGCCCCCAACATGCCTGTAACCGCCCCAATAGACATGTCTCTCAACTTTGCAATTAGCACAAACGCCAAAGGAATTGACACCATGGCAGAAAAGGAAAATGTTCCCAACATCGATATAATGTTATTAACACTTATAAATGTAGAATCCTGAAGGGTCAATAACAATGAAATTAACAGAATCACCATTAAAATAAAAAATTCCGATCTCATGAAAAATGCTTTAAGCTTTGTGTGTATATTGCTTGCGTTACGCTTTTTGAGCACAGAAGCATCCTCCTTTATAGAAAAACCATAAAATTTTCAAGATACCTGTTGTTATAAAACTGGTGTAGCCGTAAACGCCTACACCAGTTTTACTTTACCTTGCTGCAAAAAATATTTTTCAGCTATTTTTGTGCCGCTGCAGCCAGCATATCCTCAATAATTTTGTTTACTTCAAGGTATTCGTCTACATTCTCGGCTGTAACAAGGTTGGTAGGAAGATAGTTAAGGCCATAATTGTACGTTGTCAGCTCGCCGGTAGTAAGGTATTCATACAAGGCTTTTACAGCAAGGTATCCCGTATCTAAAGCGCCTTGGTCGTTAATTGCAGTAATTTTCCCTTCCTGCAAAAGCTTTACGTTTGCCGGCACAACATCATTTGTTATAATGCATAATTTACTAAAATCCATGCCTTGCTCCGCACAAATAGTTGCAACATCCGAGCCAGAGCGTTGCGTTGCCCCAAAAAAGCCCACCACCTCGGGGTTTGCCTCAATAGCAGCAGATATTTTTTCGTAAGCTTTTGCGGCGTCCAGCGTATCACTAAGAACCGCCACTACTTCCATTTCCGGCGCATAAACAGCCAATTCTTCAATAAAGGAATCTACCACCAGAGATTCAGCGTCAGAAGCGGCTCCCTGTATTGTAATAACTTGCCCTTTCTTTCCTAAATAGTCGGCCATAAACCTGGCTTCAGCCTGGGCATTTGCCACATGATCCGGCCCAAAAAAGGCAAGCCGAGCACTTTCGGGCGAGTCTTGGTGAAAGGTTACCACCGGTATTCCATTTTCTTTTGCCTGCTCCACAATAGGAATGTAAGAATCGGCGGTAGCCGCTATACAGGCAATCCCATCGTATCCTTGTGCAATGGCCTGTTCATCCAGCGCAATGTTTTTTTCAATAG
>JBKEBR010000529.1:0-11825 GCA_047973285.1 Oscillospiraceae bacterium
AACGCCTAAAACCAAAACCCCACCCGGCAGGGCGGTTGCCGGGCACCATACCTCGCCAGCTAATGGCGGGGTATTATCTTGAGCCACAGTTAGAGCCACATTAGAATAGGGTAAAATGGGGTAAAATGAGGTAGAAATGCACCCCGATAAAGTAAAAAACCGCTTCAAAGCACCAGAATTTTGGCGTTATGAAGCGGTTTTTTCTTGGTACGCCCAGAGGGGCTCGAACCCCCGGCCCTCTGCTTAGAAGGCAGATGCTCTATCCTGCTGAGCTATGGGCGCGTGTGGTAAATAAGGTGCTGCTAAAGGCTGAATAAAAATACAAAAAACAAGCGCCGCTTGCCCTTTCAAAAAGGGGCGCCGCCAACCCAACACAGCCTAAAGCGCCATATTATTTTATACTATTTAAGGTACCAAAGTCAAGTTGAGAAACCCGCGTATCGTCAACCTGCGCGCTAAAAAAATTTTTGCCTGCGGGCTTTTGGCACGGGTTTGTGGTTTGCCGTTTTTTTGTGCGGTATTGCCGCTATATTGTGCATAATGCTTGCCTTTTGTTGCCCTGCATGGTAAAATATGCCTACTGATTTAAAGGTTTTCGGGGGCGGTAAACGGCCCGAAAGCCGGAGCCGTTTTTATATGGAAAACGGAAAGGATACAGTGTTTTGCTGGCGGCATGCCGCCGCCGGGAAAGAGGAGAGTTTAATGCCAGAATGCTATACGCATGGCTATGTTGCCTCGCAGGCGCTTATGCGCAGCGGCAATGTAGTGCAAAGTTATCCGGCTTTTTTGGCGGGAGCGAACGGGCCGGATCCGTTTTACTCTTATAAGCTATGTAAAAAAGAAAAAAGCCCTGATTTACCCGCGCTTGCCAAACGAATGCACCGTGAAAAAACGGGTGCATTTTTAATTGCACTCATTCAGCTTTCCATGACGGGGGTGCAGCAAAGTTATGCCCTTGGCTTTTTAACGCACTATGCGGCCGATTGCATTCTTCACCCTTATGTAGAGGCCATGAGTAAAAAAGGAAAGCCCTATGGAACGCCAAACGGCAGCCTGTGGATGCAGGCCTCGCTGGATTCTTCGCTGTATTACCGCGACTACAAAACCTATAAGGTGCCCGTGCATGCCGGTACCCCGGTGCTTATTACCGAGGATTTGGCCCAGGTAACCAGCCTGCTACACGACGCCATTGTGCAGGTATACGGAATTAACGTTCCCCCGGTTGCGTTGGCAGATACCTTCCACAACAACCTTTCGGTGCGCAAGTTTTTGGCGTCCGGGAATTGGTTCAAAAAAAGCTTCGCTTGGGTTTTGGAAGCGATATTTCTCGGGAAAAACGCTAAAAATGCCCGAAATGCCATAAAGGCACGGCTGCAGCCCGCAAAGCCGCTGGAAAAGCTGCCCGATGAGTGGGAGAACCCCTACACCCACGAAACCCACAAAATGAACTGGGAAGAAATGCTGGTGGTGGCAGAGCAAACAGGCGCCGCCTGCATTGCCGCGGCAATGAACTTTTGGCTGGGCAATATCAACAGTGAACAATTGGTTGCCATTGTTGGCAACAACAATTATTATACCGGCGTTCCAGATGGAATGCCGGTGTGGGAAGCGCAGCAATAACCGGTTCAGGCCAAACAGCAGGGGTTTACACAAAAGGAGGAAAGGCTTTGTCTAACATCTGGCATGATATCAGCCCAAGCCGCATCACGCCCGACGATTTTATTGGAGTTATTGAAATTGAAAAGGGCTCGAAAAACAAGTATGAGCTGGACAAGGAAACCGGCCATATTATTCTGGACCGCATTTTGTACACCTCCACCCATTACCCTGCCAACTACGGTTTAATTCCCCGCACCTATGCAGATGATGGAGACCCGCTGGATGTGCTTGTGCTTTGCAGCGAAACCATTCACCCGCTCAGCCTTGTTCGGTGCTACCCCATTGGCATGATTACCATGCGCGACCAGGGAAAAATGGATGAAAAGATTATTGCCATTCCCTTTGACGACCCAACCTACTGCGATTACCACAGCATTAGCGAGCTGCCTGCCCATATTTTTTCGGAAATGCGCCACTTTTTTACCGTGTATAAAAACCTTGAGAACAAAGACACAGTGGTGGATGAGGTACAGGGGCCGGAGGAAGCGAAGGAAACCATTCGCAAGGCCTTGGATGCATACATTGAAAAGTTTTGCAGGTAATTTGCAGGCAATGCCTTTGCAGCAACAGAAAGCCGCCCTACGGGCTGTGGCACAGAAAGCGGCAGGCATTTTTTAGGCAAATGTGTGTATGGCAATGGCTATACGCAGGCGGTACAAAAAACTGAATACCGGGTGTGAAAGAAATATTCTTTGGTTTGGGTTCTTCTTTAACAGGCTGCCTGCGCCGTGGGTTTTTAGGTAAACCTGCGGCGTTTTGTGTTTTTGGCAGAAAAGGGCGGCTGCGCTATGGCAAGTATTCAAGCGGAAAAGCCAAAGCCTTGCCGGCAGAAAGCAATGTATAGCATTTTCGGCTGGCCTATACAGGGCAAGCCCGCGTTGCAGTGTTTGGCAGGGTGCTTACTATTTGAATAGCCGGCAATTTATTCAGAAAGAGAACGGGCGGCCCCTGCGTTCCGGGCTGCCCGTTGAATTGCTTTAGGGTTGCTTTAAAAGCGAATACTCATCAATTACAGCCAGAATGTTGGGCGAGCAGCATTTTTTGTTGGGGCTCAGCTCATGGCACCTCCCAACGGTACAAGAACCGGTTGCTTTTCTAATGACGTTTAGAGTTTTGGCCCCGTTATGTAAGGCGTCCCACAGCTGTGCCTTGGAAATATGGGAGCAATAACAAATAATTTCTTCCATTCGCATTCTCCTTATTGCTTTCAGTATAGCATTAAATGGTTCTATTTCACAACGGCTGTTATAAGGCAAAACAAGAAAAAGCCAAAATACCGCGCAAAGAAAAATACCGCGTTAAGGGCGCGGCTTGGTGTGGAACAGAGGTTCCTTACATATCTATATAGTCTATATAGGCGTATAAACATGGCTTTGGCAAGCGGCAAATGCCAGCCAATGCCGGTATACAAAGGTGTTGAGATGGCAAAAAACCTTGGCATAGCCGGAACGCTCAATATTACAAAAGCGGCCCGCCTCAAATGGGCGGGCCGCTTTGCCGTGCAGCATATTGGCGGTTAGCCGAAATCGCTGATGATAATTTTTTTCATTTGCAGCATTTTGGCAAAGGCATCGGGGGTGCTCATCAGGCTTTCCATGTTTTCCGGCACCACCTGCCAGCTTACGCCAAAGCGGTCTTTGCACCAGCCGCACTGTTCGTTCTCGGGTGCGCTGGAAAGCCGGTCCCACAAAAAATCAATTTCTTCCTGGTCCTTGCACTCCACCATCAGGGAAACCCCCTCGTTAAAGGTAAAGCTTTGTTCAACGGCAGAGTCGTTGGCGGCAAACCACTGGTTTTCCAGCGCAAAGTCGGCATACATAAGGGCGGCTGCTGTGGCGGGGCCGGTCTGCTTGTCGTAAGGGTAGGCGCCGCCCTCTTGGGCGCCGGCAAAAAACGAGGTATAGTAGGCAATGGCCGGGGCCGCCATATTTTGGTGCTCGCCCCCGAACATAAGCGAGGGCATAATGGGCGGGCGGGGGCTGTCGCCATAGTCCATCAATATAAGCTGCCAGCTAATACCGTATTTGTCTTGCAGCCAGCCGTAATGCCCGATAAAACCATAATCGCCTACCGGCATTAAAACAGAACCGCCCTCCAGAAGCTTTTCCCAAAGAATGTCCAGTTCCTTTTCAGCGTTTTCAGAGCGGGCGGGGTCGAAATTCACCATAAACGAAATAGAGGGGTTCGGGGAAAACTCCGGCCCTGCATTAATGGCAATCAATTTAAAGCCGGCCAGCTCAAATTCAACGGTAAGAACTTCGCCCGCAAGGGGCTTTTGAAAATCCAGCAGGCCCTCCTGCGGGTAATAATCGGTTTTCAGCAGCTTGCCGCCTTCAAAAATTTCGGTGTAAAAGCGGGCGGCTTCGGCGGCGTTTCCGTTGAACCACAGGTTGGGAATAATTTTTTGGCCCATTGCGCATTTTCCTTTCTTTGTGAAAGCCATACATAAAATGGCTTTGGCGAGTGAAACGGAAAAACAGCTGTTTTACAGGGGTTATTCGTACAACGCCATACCGCTGAACAGGCATACAACGTTGCCGCTGCGTTTTCGGGCAACTTCGGTGGCGGCGCAAAGCACCGCCCCGCAGGATACGCTGGCCGGTACGGCGTCGGTGGCAAGCACCTCCCGGGCGGTTTGCTTCGCATCGCCGGTGGTTACGCTTACCACCTCATCCACAATGTAGGGGTTGTAATTTTCGGGCACAAAGCCCGGCCCAATGCCCGAAATACCGTGCCGCCCCGCAAAGCCGCCCGTAAGGCTTTGGCTTTCAAAGGGCTGAACGGCGGCAGTCCACACATTGCCGGCCCAGGCCTTTAAATATTCGGCAACACCGGTTATGCTGCCGCCGCTGCCAACGCCCACCACCAGCGCGTCCACCTGCCCGTTCAGGGCCTTGTAAATGGCGGGGCCGGTAACCCGGCGATGGAATTCGGGGTTGTCGTCGTTGGAAAAGTAGTTGATAAAGTACCCGTCCACCTCTTCGGCCAGCTGCTTTGCGCGGTTTACCGTGCCCGCCCGCCCGTACACATAGTTGGTAAGCACCACCTTGGCGCCAAGGTCGGCCAAATAGCGCTGCCGCTCGGGCATTACGGTGCCGGGCACCACAAGGTGCACCGGGTGCCCGCTGTGAATGCAGGCAATGGTAAGCGCAACCGCAAAGGTGCCGCTCGACGCCTCTATTACCGCCTGGCCGGGGCGCAGCCTGCCCTTTTCTATGGCCAGCGCAAGCATGCCCTCCGCCAGTGCATCCTTTGCCGAGGCCGTGGCCCCGCCGTAGTTTAAATAGGCATACAGGTTGTTGGCAAGGCCGTGGTGCCGGCAATACCCGCCAAGCTTTACAAGCGGGCGGCTGTAAAGGGCGGAATAAATGCTGTCTGCTGTTTGTTCCAAGAAAAAAGGCTCCTTTCGGCAAAAGCAGCGGGCCCCAAAACAGGCTTGCCTGTGGGAAAAGGCTACTGTGCCGTATATTATTTCCTATTATAGCAACGCCCGGGGGGAAAGGCAACGCAAAAACACCGCTGCAGCCAATATAAACCCTTGACTTTTGCAGGAGCGGCCATTATAATTGTGAATAGCATGTAAAGCAAACAACTTTACACTTTCCAGAGAAAGGGTGAGGCGCATGCCGAAAGATTTGGAAGTTTCTTTTCTGATTGACTTGTATGGGGAAGTACTTACTGAAAAACAGCGCGATGTAATGGTACAGTATTACAACGACGACCTTTCTCTTGCTGAAATTGCGGAAAACTTTGGCATAACGCGGCAGGGCGTGCGGGATTCCATTAGGCGGGGCGAAAGCATTTTGCTGGATTTGGAGCAGAAGGTTGGCTTTGCGGCCCGTTACCGTTTAATGCAGCAGCGCTTTGCAGAGCTGGAACAGCTTGTTCGCAACATAGGGTTTTACAACGAGCGCGCCTACCAGCCTTCGGCTGAAATAGAGGGCGGGGTAAAGCGCATACAGGCAATTGTGCAGGAGCTTTCCGACTGAGGCGTGGGCTTTGCAGGGATACAACCATTACCGGGAGGCACTGAATGGCATTTGAATCACTGAGCGAAAAGCTTGCGCAGGTTTTCAAAAAGCTGCGCGGCAGGGGAAAGCTTTCAGAGGCGGATATTAAAGCCGCCATGCGGGAAGTGCGCATGGCATTGCTGGAGGCGGATGTAAACTATAAGGTTGCCAAGGAATTTATAGAAACCGTTACCCAGCGCGCCGTTGGGCAAGAGGTTCTGGAAAGCCTTACCCCCGCCCAGCAGGTTATTAAAATTGTAAACGAAGAGCTTACCGTTTTAATGGGCAGCGAAAACGAATATATCCACATTAAAAGCACCCCGCCCACGGTTATTATGATGTGCGGCTTGCAGGGCAGCGGCAAAACCACCCATTCTGCCAAGCTGGCCCGCTTTTTTATGAAGCAGGGGCACCGGCCATTGCTGGTGGCCTGCGACATTTACCGCCCCGCCGCCATAGACCAGCTCAAGGTGGTGGGCAAGGCTGTAAACGCACCGGTTTTTTCCCTGGAAAATGAAAAACCCGAGGCGATTGCCAAAAAGGCGCTGAGCCATGCCAAAGATTATGGCAACGACATTGTCATTGTGGATACGGCGGGCCGCCTGCATGTGGACACCGAGCTGATGGCCGAGCTGCAGCGCATTAAACAGGCGGTGCAGGTGAACGAAACCCTGCTGGTTATTGACGCCATGGTGGGCCAGGACGCGGTAAACGTGGCCAAAAGCTTTAATGACGAAATTGGCATTGACGGCGTAATTGTTACCAAGCTCGACGGGGATACCCGCGGCGGGGCGGCGCTGAGTGTGCGCGCCGTAACCGGCAAGCCCATTAAGTTTGCCGGTGTGGGGGAAAAGCTGGACGAGCTGGAGGCTTTTCACCCGTCCCGTATGGCGGGGCGCATTCTGGGCATGGGCGATATGCTTACCTTAATTGAGAAGGCCCAGGATGTTGCCGACCAGAAGGAGAGCGAAAAGGCCGCCAAGCGCCTCATGGAGAACAAGTTTGACATGAACGACCTGCTGGCCCAGTTTGCCCAAATTAAAAAAATGGGCGGTGTTTCGGCCATGATGGCCATGATGCCGGGGGCCGCAAAATTGAATGCGGGCGAGGCGGATGAAAGCCAGTTTACCCGCATAGAAGCCATTATAAAAAGCATGACCCTGGCCGAGCGGGCCAAACCAACCATGATAGACCCCAAGCGCAAGCGCCGCATTGCGGCGGGCAGCGGCACCAAGGTAGAGGATATAAACCGCCTGCTGAAAATGTACGAGCAAACCAGCAAAATGATGAAACAGTTCAAAAACAACCCCAAAAAGTTCAACCGCATGGCGCGGGGTATGGGCAATTTCGGCATGTAGCGGGCGTTGCCCCCAAGGTTCAGGTATTACCGGGAAACCGTTTTAATACAAAGCATAACCCGTAAGGTTGTGTGGGCTTGCATGAACAAGCTTTAAATTTTTCGGAGGTGTACTAAAAACATGGCAGTAAAAATTCGTCTGCGCCGCATGGGCGCAAAAAAAGCGCCCTTTTACCGTATTGTGGTGGCAGATTCCCGTTTTCCCCGCGATGGGCGTTTTATTGAAGAAATTGGATACTACGACCCCACCAAAAACCCCAGCATTGTAGAAGTGGACGCCGAAAAGGCAAAGAAGTGGATCGCCACCGGCGCCCAGCCCACCGATACGGTGCGTGCCTTGCTGAAGAAAAAAGAAGTTCTGTAAAGGAGACCCTTCTATGCAAGAGGTGCTGATTGCAATTGCGCGCGGCCTTGTGGATGACAAGGACGCCGTGCAGGTTACGGTAGACGAATCAAATCCGCGGGAGGTTGTTTTTCACCTGGTTGTGGCCGAAGAGGACAAAGGCCGTGTAATTGGGCAAAAAGGCAGCAAAGCCCGTGCCATCCGCACCGTTATGAGCGCTGTTGCCGCAAAACAGGGCAAGCGTGCAAGGGTGGAAATTGACTAAAGTTTGCAAATGGGGAAAGAAACCATGTTGGCCCTTGCGGCCAAGTTTGGTTTCTTTTTCTGTTTGTGGTATTATTTTAGAACATAAATACAGGCGGCGGCCCCTGTTACGGCTGCTGCAAACAGCAAAGGAAGAAGCGCGTGAAACAATATTTGGAAACCGGGGAGTTTGTTTCAACCCATGGCATTGGGGGAGAGCTCAAGCTGTACCCCTGGAGCGACGATCCGGGCTTTTTGGTGCCTTTCCGCAATTTTTATTTTTCACCCAATGGCGGGGTGCCTGTAAAGGCGGAACAGGTGCGGGTGCATAAAAATACCTGCATTGTAAAGCTTGCGGGGGTTTCCTCCATTGAGCAGGCGCGCCCCTTTATTGGCAAAACCGTATACATTGCCCGGCACGACATTGCCCTGCCCGCCGGCCGGGTGTTTGTGCAGGACTTGCTGGGCGCGGCGGTAAAAGACGCCGAAACCGGGCGGGAGTACGGGCGCATTACCAACATTACCCACCCCGGCCGCCACGATGTATATGAAATTACGGCGGCGGGCGGGCAGGTTTACCTGTTCCCCGCGGTAGAGGCCTTTTTGGCCGAGGTAAACCCGGAGGAGGGCTTCGTGCTGGTGCGCCCCATTGCGGGCATGTTTGATGAAGAAGAGCCTTTGCAAAGCGCCGCTGCCCAAAAGGCGGAAAAACCGGCGCGGCGGGCCCGCGGCAAGGAGAAAACGAGTGATACGAATTGACATTGCCACCCTTTTTCCCGAAATGTGCGAAGCGGTAATGAACGAAAGCATTATTGGCCGCGCCCGCCGGGAGGGAAAATTCGTTTTAAACCTGCACAATATACGCGACTATACCCTCTCAAAGCAAAAAAGGGTGGACGACTACCCCTATGGCGGCGGGCCGGGTATGGTGATGCAGGCAGACCCCATTGCCCGCTGTTTAGACAGTATTTTGTGGCAGTACGAGGTTGCCGGGCAAGACAGGCCCCGCATTTGCTTTATGACCCCCGCGGGGGTGCCCTACAACCAGCAAAAGGCAAAAGAGCTTACCCGCCTTTCGGGCCTTGTGCTGGTGTGCGGCCACTACGAGGGCATAGACCAGCGGGTGATAGAGGAGTACAAAGCCGAAGAGATAAGCCTGGGCGATTATGTGCTTACCGGCGGCGAGCTTGCCGCCCTGGCCCTTGCCGACAGCGTGTTAAGGCTGCAGCCCGGGGTTTTAAAAAGCTGGGAGGGCTACGCCGACGAAAGCTTTTACGACGGGCTTTTGGAATACCCGCAGTACAGCCGCCCCGACAGCTGGCGCGGCCGCGAGGTGCCCCCCCTGCTGCTTTCGGGGCATGCCGCCAACATTGCAAAATGGCGCAAAGAGCAGTCTTTGCTGCGCACGGCGGCCCGCAGGCCCGATTTGTATGAAAAACTGCCCGAAGAAATGCGGAAACCGCCGCCCCCCAAAAAGAAAAAATAGCACTTTCATGGGCTTTTGCCTTTTTTTGCCCTTATTTGCCATGGAAACAATTTGCTGATAAAATTTATAATTTTTTGTGCAGCTTTACAGTCATTGTTGAAAACTTACTGGCGAAAACCACTAAATGCAAACCCGAAAAAACGGCGCTTTCTGTAAGAGTGCTAAAAGTGGCCCGTATGCGTTGACCTTTGTGCCCGAAGAGTTTAAAATATAGGTATGTCAATACGCTTGTTTGAATATAAGTTTGAAATTCAACATTTTAATCGAAGAACAGGAGCGGCAATATTATGTATGTAAAAGAAGTAACGGTGGAGAATCAGGTAGGTTTGCATGCTCGCCCTGCAACTTTTTTCATTCAGAAAGCCAATGAATTCAAATCTTCTATCTGGGTGGAAAAGGAAGAACGCCGGGTTAATGCAAAAAGCTTGTTGGGTGTACTCTCTCTCGGAATTGTTGGGGGCACCACCATCCGTGTAATTGCCGATGGTTCCGATGAAGAACAAGCTGTGGAAGGCTTAGTAAAACTTGTTACCTCTGGCTTTAGCGAATAATTCTTGCACAAAATGGCTTCACTTGCGCTTGCGCCGCCTTTAAGGCGGCGCTTTTTGAGTTTGCGGGGCAGGTAAGCCGCCCGCTTTATTTAAAAGGAGATTCCGGTGACAAAACATCAATTGTATGAAAAGGCAAAAATGCTTCCGCTGCTGCCGGGGGTTTACATCATACGCGACAAAAAAGATACAATTGTATATGTGGGTAAGGCAAAACGCCTGCGCACCCGGGTAAGCCAGTATTTCAGAGAGGGTGTGCCGCACGACGAAAAGGTTACCCGCATGGTTGCCGCGGCCTATAATTTCGACGTTATTGTTACCGGCAGCGAATTTGAGGCGCTGGTGCTGGAGTGCAGCCAAATAAAGCAGCACCGGCCCCGCTACAACGTGCTGCTGAAGGACGACAAAGGGTACAGTTATATAAAGGTTACCAGGGGCGAATGGCCCCGCATTACGGCAGAGCTGCAAAAAGAGGAGGACGGCGCGGAGTATATTGGCCCTTTTATTTCCAGCTTTGCGGTAAAGCAGATGGTACAAACCGTAAACGATTCTTTTTTGCTGCCCCGGTGCAGCAGGCGCTTCCCCGAAGACTTGGGCAAGGGGCGCCCCTGCCTGTATGCCCACATTGGGCTGTGCATGGGGGTGTGCAGCGGCAAAATTAGCCAGCCGGTGTATATGCAAAGCGTGCAGGACGCGGTGCACATGCTGAAGCAGGGCAGGGAAGAAATTGTAAAAACCCTGCAGCAGCGCATGGAAGAAGCCTCCGAAAACCTTGATTTTGAGCGGGCGGCCCTTTTGCGGGACCAAATTCATGCCATTGAAAAGGTAAACAAGGGCCAAACGGTGGTAATGAGCGAGGAAAAAGAGCAGGATGTAATTGCCTTTGCCAAGGGCCCTTCCTCTGCCTGCGCCGCCATTCTGCGCTTTCGCGACGGCCGGCTGGTAGACAAGCGGGAATTTGTATTTCACGATACCAGCAGCACCGAAACGCTGCGGGAGGAATTTTTGCCCCAGTATTATCTGGATGAAAGCGAAGAGGTGCCCAAGGTGATTGCCGTGGATGAAACCCTGCCCGACCAGGAGCTGCTTGCCCGCCTGCTTACCGAAAAACGCGGCAGCAAGGTGCGCATTTATGTGCCGGAGCGGGGCGACAACGCCAAGCTGGTGCAAACCGCTTACGTCAATGCGGTAGAGCGCCTTGCAAGGGAAAGCGGGCGCACCCGGCGGGAGGAAAAAGCGCTGGATGAGCTTGCGGGCCTATTAGGCCTTGCCCAGCCCCCCGCGGTGATAGAAAGCTACGATATTTCCAACTGGGGCGAGGGCACCAGCGTGTGCGGCATGGTGGTGTTCGAAAACGGCAAGCCTTTTAAAGCGGGCTACCGGCGCTTTAAAATTAACACCGTTGCGGGCACCGACGATTATGCCAGCATGGCCGAAGCGCTGCTTCGGCGCGCCGCCGAGTTTGACAGCGGCGGCAAGGGGCAGTTTGGCGTTAAGCCGGACCTTATTCTGCTGGACGGCGGCCGCGGGCAGGTAAGCGCCGGCAGGCAGGCACTGGCAGGCACCGGCCTTGCGGGGGTTCCGCATTTTGGCATGGTAAAAGACAGCCACCACCGCACGCGGGGCATTGTTTCGGCAGAAGGGGAGGAAATAGTGCTCTCGATGCATCGGGGGGTATTTACCTTTGTAACCTCTCTACAAGACGAGGGTCACCGGTTTGCCATCAGCTACCAAAGAACGGCGGCCAAGGGAAGGGCGTTTTCCTCCACACTCACAGGCATTCCCGGGGTGGGCCCGGCCACGGCGCGGGCCCTGATGGCAGAGTTTAAAACCGTCAAGGCCATTTCCGGTTGCACACAGCAGCAAATGGCGGCGGTAAAAGGGGTTACCCAAAGGGCGGCTGCCGCGGTTTGGCAACATTTTCACGGGCAGCAGCAAAACGGCAAGTGATGCCTGCGCCGCTCCAGGGCTGCGCCGCCTTGACAAACAGTGGCTAAAAACGCATAATAAAAAAGGTTGCAGCGGCCATTTTAAAGCAGTATAAAAGGGGCCCGCCCATTATTTTTGCCTAGATAAAAGGGGTTTACATGCGAATTATTTCGGGGGAAAAAAGGGGCCTGCGGCTGAAAACCCTGGAGGGCGAAACCACCCGCCCCACTCTTGAACGTGTAAAAGAAGC
>JBKEBR010000530.1:0-4138 GCA_047973285.1 Oscillospiraceae bacterium
AAAACGCAGTCAAACAGGGTGCTTTCGGGCACCCTGTTTTTTTATAGAAAGCGAAGCTGTGGCCCCCTCAACGGCTTTGGGCCGGGGCCTCGTGCCATGTAACCTTCTGCCGGCATTTCAGGCTTACCTTTGCCGATGGCGGCAAAAAGCAGCCCGGCGTGGCAAATGCCGCGCCGGGCTGCTTTTTAAAAAACACTTCAAACCACTTAGCCTGCCGCCTGCTGGGGCGCATAGACAATTCCATCTGCAATATCTTCGGAAAGAATGCCGATATAGGTTTTGCCCCGCTGCACCTGAACCATTTCGCCATCGGCGCCATACAGCAAAAGCGGCTGCTCCGGCCCGCCTTTTTTCCAGGTTACCTGCTGCACGCCGCCCGCCGTAAAGTAGTACCCGGCGCCCTCTTCCAGTTCAAAATCGGCGCACTGGCCGTCGGGCTTCAGCCCCACCGTATCGGTAAGGGCCAGCACGTTGGTATAGGCAAGGCGGGTGCCGTCTTCATCGGCATGGGGAATTTCCTCCGCCTCGCCGGTTTTGTACACAATACTTTTTTCATACAGGCCGGTTTCGGCGTTGTAGGCAAAGGTGGCCCCCATGGCATCGGAAAAAGTAAGGGAAATGGTGTAGGCCTCCTGCTTTTGGGCCGCGGCGGCATCTGCAAACCAGAAAAGCGGGGCTACCTCGCCGGTGGTATACACATCCAAATAGGTCATGCCGCTCCACAAAAGGCCCGCATCGGTTACCCAGCAGTATTCGTGCAGCTTGCCCCCGGGCCTTGGCTCGGCAATGGATTCGTCAAAATAAAAAGCGGTGGTGCCAAGCCGAATGCCGTCTACCACCTTATACCCCAGCAAAGAGCTGAGGTTGTTGGCGTACACCGAGGCGCCTATTTGCACCGGTATGGCGGCGCTTGCAATGGCAAACTGCAAAAATTGGTCGCGCCCAGAGCGCACCGGCCCCACCTGGGGCAGGGTGCTGTAATCGGCGTACATCGCCATCAGGCGGGTAATGCCGCCCTCGGTAACCATTTCATACACCACATCGGCCGCCGCCACCCCCCGCTGGGGCAGGGCACGGCGGTTGTTGGCCACCATAACCGCCACGGGGCGCTGGCCCTGCTGCATGCCTTCGGGGCGCGCAAGGCCGGTAAGCATATTGATGTTCATGTCCTGAAGGGAAATTCCCTCTTCCGCCACCGGCTGCGAAGCCGCCTGGCTTGGCGCGCTTTGGGGCGGCGCCGAAGAAGAAACCGACGTGCCGGTGCCGCAGCCCGCCAGCAAAAGCGCAAGCAGAACCGCCGCCACCGAGAACCCTTGTTTTTTTATATTGTTCGCCTCCTGTTGCGCGGCAGGGCGGCCGCCTTACACAGCGCTGCCACCCCGCACGGCCTGCCCAATGCAGGCCCCGCGGCGGGCCGTTTTGAAAGGGCCCCTTTTTTAATCTACCTCTTCGGCCCCGCTGGAAACCTCGCCCTGGCCGGCATTTTCAGCCGAAGTGCCCGCCACCATGTTGTTGTAGAAGGCCTCCAGTTCGGTGTCGTCCACCACGGCAATATACGAGGTGCCGGGGTTTACCTTTAAAGAGGTTTCGGTGGTGTCGTTCACCCAAAGGCGCAGGGGTGCGTCCGGCCCGCCCTTAGACCAGCGGATGGTTTCGTACCGGCCGCCGTTAAAGTAGTAGCCAATGCCCATGTTGCCGTAGTCTACCTTCACCAGCGGGGAATTGCTGTACAGCGTCATGGGGGCGAACAGCACCAATACATTGTCGAAGGCCAGTTGTTCGCCGTTGTTTTCATCCACAGCTTTTTCCACGGCCCGCACGCGGGAGCTGGAGTTGAACATGCTCATATCGTAGCGGCCTGAGGTGGCGTTGAAGTCGAAAACGGTGCGGTAGCTGTTGGAGTGGATGATGCCCACTTCCGCGGCAGTGCCGTCGGCAAGCTCGCGGGCAGGTTCTTCATACGAAACAAAATCGAAAATGGGGCTGTTGTAGGTACGGCTTGCGTCTTTTTCTTTTCTTTCAATGGCGGCGGCGATGTGCTCGCCGTCGGTGTATTCGGTGTATTCGGTTTTAAACCCGGCCGACCTGCGGGCCGAGTCGCGCCAGGTAAGGCCTCCCTCATAGTCCGGCTGCAGGTCGTAGTCGTCGTAGTCGTAGTCGCGCAGCATCCAGTTGGTGGGCTGGTTCTGGTTGGGGCCGTCGTGCACATACAGGCCCAAAGACGGAATAAGCATTTGCAGGAACTGGTCGCGGGCCGAGCGAACCGGCCCTACCCGGGGCATGGTTTCGTAGTCTTCAAACACTGCCATAAAACGGGTAATGCCGCCCTCTACCTTTATTTCATAAACAATTTTTGCCTGCGAAAGGCCGCTGGTTGGGCGGGAATCGGCAATGTTGCTTACCATTACCGCACAAATGCGCTGGCCGGTGGGGTAATCGGCGGTTTGCTCAAGGCCGGTAAGGTATGCCTGGCGCAGAGGTTCCGGCTCCGGCGTGGAGGAAGAGGCCGGTTGAATGATGGTGGTCGACTCAGACGAAGACGCTTCTCCGCCCCCACAGGCCACCAAACTGGTGAGCAAGATGGCGCCAAGCAGCAGGCTAAGCAATTTTTTCATGGCAGTTCCTCTGTTTTTCCGGTGCTTTTTGTCACCTCTTATTTGGTCTTTCAGTTGGTAATTGTACCGCAAAAAAGCCTTTTTGTAAACAACCGCGGCCATGGCGCCAAAAGCCGTTTTCGCCGTTTTTGCCGGCGGCCACGGGCCCATGGCGCCTTCGGCGAACCGCATTATTTTTTAACCGCCTCGTCTATTTGCATGGCTGTGTACAGTTTGTGGTAATAGCCCCCCTGTGCCATCAGCTGGGCGTGGGTGCCGCGCTCGGTAATTTTGCCGTTTTGCACCACCAGAATCAAATCGGCATGGCGAATGGTGGAAAGCCGGTGGGCCACCAAAAAGCTGGTGCGCCCCTTTAAAATATGGGAAACCGCCTCCTGAATCAGCTGTTCGGTTTCGGTGTCTATGCTGCTGGTGGCTTCGTCCAGCACAAAAATGGGCGGGTTTGCCAGCACGGCGCGGGCAAAGCTGATAAGCTGCTTTTCCCCGGTGGAAAGCCGGTCTCCCCCTTCGCCCACGTCGGTGTCGTAGCCCTTTTCCAGCTTGCTCACCACCACATCGGCCGAAACAAGGCGGGCCGCCTCGTAAATTTCCTCGTCGGTGGCCGAAAGCCGCCCATAGCGGATATTTTCCTTTACGCTGCCCGAAAAAAGATGGGGGTTTTGCAGCACATACCCCAGCTGGGAATGCAGCCAAAGCTGGCTGCGCAGGCGGTAGTCCCTCCCGTCTATCAGCACCTGGCCCCGGGTGGGCTCAAAAAAGCGGCAGGCCAGGTTTACAAGGGTGGATTTGCCCGCCCCGGTTTCGCCCACAATGGCAACATTGGTGCCCGCCGGTATGGAAAGGTTGAAATCCTCCAGCACAAATTCCTCGCCGTCGGGGTATTTGAACCAAACATTTTTAAACTCTATGCCGCCCTGAATTTTTTCCCAGTTTTCGGTTTTGGGGGCAAAGGTATCGCCGTATTTTTCAATTACCTCCGGGGTATCGGCAATGTCGCCCTTTGTCTCCAAAAGGCCGTTCACCCGCTCTATGTTGGCCTGCACCGAAATAAATTCCGCCAGCACGCGGGCAATTTGCTGCACCGGCTCTAAAATACCCAGCGCATAGCTGATAAAGGCCGAAAGGGTGCCAAGCTCAAGGGCGTTTTGCAGGGTCATAAAGCCGCCCCTTGCCAGCACCACCGCCACCGCCAGCGAAGAGAAAAAGATAACCACCGGAATGAAAACGGCGTTCAGCAGGGTGGCGCGCATGGACACCCGGTACATTTGGCCGGTAAGCTTTTCAAAATCGGCGCAGTTGCTCTCCTCTATCACCAGTGTTTTAGAGGTTTTGGCGCCGGTAATGCCCTCGTTGTAGGCGCCCAGCATGCGGCTGTTCACCGCCCGCTCGGCCCGGTGGGCCTGCAAAAATTTGCCCTGAAAAAAAACGGTGAGCAGCCCCACCGCGGGCACCACCAAAATAACCAAAAGGGCAAGCCGCCAGTTGAGCAGCAGCATGGCCACAAACACGCCCAGCACATACAT
>JBKEBR010000531.1:0-4656 GCA_047973285.1 Oscillospiraceae bacterium
CCCTGCGGGCCGGCAGCGGCCCGGTGGCAGGCCGGCAGCAAAGCGCACACTCGCATTCGGCCACCCTTGCGCCAAACAAAGCCGTTTTGTGCGTGTGCGATTTGGGCACCGACGAGCTGGCCTGCTACACAATAAAGCGGGAAAGCGGAAGGCTGGTGGAAAAACCGGGCTGGGGGCTGGCCCTTCCCCCGGGCAGCGGGCCCCGCCACATGGTGTTTGCGCCAAACGGCGAAAACGCCTACCTGTTGAGCGAGCTGAGCCGCCAGGTATTTCATTTGCGGTACAGCGGGCAAACCGGCTTTTCCCTTGCGCAGGCTGTAAGCCTGCCGGAAACCAACCCCCACCCCTCCCGCGAAGTGGGGGCCGCGGCCCTTCGCATAACACAAGACGGGCGCTTTCTGTACGCCTCCAACCGGGGCGACGACAGCATTGTGTGTATAAAGCTTCTGCCCGGCGGCGGGCTTGGCAAAGCGGTGCGCTATGAGGCGGGCGGGCAGCACCCCCGCGACTTTGTATTGTGCAATGAAGACGGCTACCTTGTGTGTGCCTGCCGCTTCAGCGGCTCGCTCACCCTGTTTTCCCGGAATACGCAAAACGGGTCCCTGCTGCTGTTGGATACACTGAAAGGCTTTGACGAGCCGGTTTGCATGTTGGAAGTGCCCGGCTGAAGCAAAAGGAGAAGCAATGATATTGACAGATTTGTTCCAACTGCCGCCCAACATAGGCTGGCAGTATGCGGCCCAAATGGGCATTCGCCACGGCGTTGTGCGCCTGCCGGAGGAGGAGTCTTTCGATTTGGCAAACGCCGCCCACTGGAAGGATATGTGCCATATTTATGAGCAGCACGGCATTAAGCCCCTGCTTATCGAGCCTATGCCCAACCGGGTGCACGAGCATATCAAGCGCGGGGACGAAAAGCGGGACGAGAGCATTGAGCAGGTAATTTCGTTTTTGCCCATTATGGCGTCGCTTGGCATAACAACCATTTGCATGAACTTTATGGCCTATACCGGCTGGTTCCGCTCCCGCTCGGCCATACCCTGGCGGGGCGGCGCCCTGGTAACCGGCTTTGAAAAAAGCGATGTGCCCGACACGACCCCCCTGCTTATTACAAAAGACGAGCTTTGGAAAAACCTCACCTATTTTTTAAAGGCGGTGGTTCCCTATGCCGAAAAATACGGCGTGCGCCTTGCCCTGCACCCAGACGACCCGCCTGTGGAGCGCCTGGGGAATGTGGAGCGCATTTTAACCAGCAGGGAAAATGTAGACAAAGCCCTTTCGCTTGTTCCAAGCGATGCCGTGGGCGTTACCCTTTGCCAAGGGTGCTATGCGGCCATGGGGGAAGACGTGTACGATACCATTCGGCATTTTTGCTCTGAAAACAAAACTTTTTTTGTGCATTTCAGGGACGTAAAGGGCAGCAAAAACAGCTTTTGCGAAACCTTTCACGACGACGGCCCCACCAATATGGCCAAGGCCCTAACCATTTACCGCGAGTACGGGTACCATGGCCCCGTCAGGGTAGACCATGTGCCCACCATGGCGGGGGAGGACAACAACCTGCCCGGCTATGCCAACGTGGGGCGGCTGTACGCGGTGGGCTATTTAAAAGGTATGCTGGACGCGCTGGGGTACCCATACCAGTAAAAGCCGGTGCAAGGCTTGCCATGCGCCGGCCCGCCGGGCGGCTGCAAAACCCATGCAGAGGGGTATGGGCCGCGGCCTGCCCCGGGGGGCGCGCCGGGTTTTGCAACAGGCAAAAAAAGAAGGCAACGTATGGATTATACACTCGAAAACCAAAGCATTCGGCTGGTGGTAAGCAGCAAAGGGGCAGAAATTCAGTCGCTTCAAAGCCGTGCCAATGGCACGGAGTATATTTGGCAGGCCAACGCCAAGTACTGGGGCCAAAAATCTCCGGTGCTGTTCCCGGTAATTGCCCGGCAAAAAAACGGGTTTTACCATTGGGGCGGCAAGCGGTATGAAATGCCCATGCACGGGTTTGCCCAGCAGGGCGAATTTGAGCTGGGCGGGCAGGGGCCCGGCTGGGCAGAATTTGTGCTGCGGGAAAGCGAAAGCACCCTGCCGCTGTACCCGTTTCATTTTCGGCTGCTTGTGGGGTTTCGCCTTGTGGGTAAAGGGGTAACGGTGGAGTACCGGGTGGCAAACCGCTCTGCCTTGGTTATGCCATACGCCATTGGCGGGCATACGGGATACAATGTGCCGCTGCAAAAAGGGGAAAAATACTCCGACTATGCGTTTTTCTTTGAAGAGGAGGAAACCGCCCCCCGGTACCCGCTTGTAAACGGGCTGCTGCAAGCGCCGGTTGCTTTTTTAAAAGGGCAAAAGCAGCTTGCCCTGTCAGAAACTCTTTTCAACAACGGGGCCCTCATTTTTAAAAAACTTCGCTCGCCAAAGGTGGCGCTTCGCAGCCGCCTTACAGGGCGGGGCATTGCGGTGGAATGCCGGGATTTTGAGTATTTGGGCCTGTGGGCAGCACCCGGCGCCCCCTTTGTTTGCGTCGAGCCGTGGAACGGCCTGCCCTCGGGCGCGGCCGACGGGCAGGCGCTGGAGGAAAAAGAGGGAATTCACCTTTTGCAGCCCGGGCAGGCGCAAGCCTGCCGCCACACAATTTCCATTGAGTAAGCAAGGGCCGCCTGTGGCAAAAATGGCCGGGGCGGCAAACAATATGGCAAAAATATAAGGTATAAAGGGAGGTACGGGGAATGGCGTATGTAAAATGGCCGTACGAAACACTGCACAGCCTGTGCATGGATGTGTTTGGGGCATTGGGGTTCGGGCAGGAGGACTGCCGAGCCATTACCGACGTGCTGCTGCTGTCAGATTTGTATGGAATTGAAAGCCACGGCATGCAGCGCATGGTGCGCTACCACAAGGGAATAGAAAAAGGGCTGATTCAAGCGGAGGCAAAGCCGGAGGTGGTGCACGAAACGGCGGTTTCCGCCGTGGTAGACGGGCACGACGGCATGGGGCAGCTGGTGGGGCGGTATGCCATGGAGCTGGCCATACAAAAGGCAAAAACAGCGGGCGTGGGCATTGTAACGGCCCGCAACTCCAACCACTATGGCATTGCGGGTTATTACGCAAAGCTGGCCTGTGCCGAAGGGCTTATTGGCTTCAGCTGCACCAATTCCGAGGCAATTATGGTGCCCACCTACGGGCGGCTTGCCATGCTGGGCTCAAACCCCATTGCCTGTGCAATGCCCGCCGAGCCCTGCGACTTTTTGTTCGACGCCTCCACTACGGTGGTAACACGGGGCAAGCTGGAAATGTACAACAAAATGGAAAAACCGCTTCCGGCGGGGTGGGCGCTGGATAAGGACGGGCGCCCCAGCGCCAACGCGCCGGATGTGCTGAAAAACATTGTGGCCAAAAACGGCGGCGGCATCATGCCGCTTGGGGGCAGCACCGAAGAATTGGGCAGCCACAAGGGCTACGGGTTTGGCATGCTGTGTGAAATATTCAGCAGCATTCTGTCTATGGGAATGACCAGCAACCGCACCATGCAGGGCGCCAAGGGCGGAATATGCCATGGCTTTGTTGCCATAGACCCGGGCGTTTTTGGGGATGCGCAGGCAATTAAGCAGCATTTTTCCACCTTTTTGCAGGAGCTGCGGGCCGCGCCAAGGGCAGAGGGGCAGGAGCGCATATACACCCACGGCGAGAAGGAAATGCAGGCCATGGAGGAACGCCGCCGAAACGGCATACCGGTAAACGAAAACACCATGGTAGAGGTGTTTGAATTCTGCCGCTTTGCAAAAATTAACCCGGAAAAATATTTTGGGGCCTATGTGCCGGGCGCGGCCGGGCAGGTATTTGGAAACAATTATTAGCAAAAGAGGAAAAACCCATGGATTACGCGGCTGAATCTTTAAAAAAACATTACGAGTGGCGGGGCAAGCTGGAAACTGTTCCCAAAATGCCGGTGGCCAGCCGGCAAGACCTGTCGCTTGCCTACACCCCCGGCGTGGCCCAGCCCTGCCTTGCAATACAAGCGGACCCAGACAAAAGCTACGAGCTTACCGGCCGCTGGAACACCGTGGCGGTGGTAACCGACGGCACCGCCGTATTGGGGCTGGGGGATATAGGCCCCGAAGCCGCCATGCCGGTTATGGAGGGCAAGTGTGTTCTGTTCAAGGCCTTTGGCGGGGTAGACGCCATTCCCCTGTGCATCCGCTCTAAAAATGTTGAGGAAATTGTAAATACGGTTGCGCTTTTGGCGGGCAGCTTTGGCGGCATTAACCTGGAGGATATTGCCGCGCCCCGGTGCTTTGAAATTGAAGAAGCGCTTAAAAAGCGGTGCGACATTCCGGTTTTCCACGACGACCAGCACGGCACGGCGGTGGTTGTGGCGGCAGCGCTGCTGAACGCCCTGAAGGTGGTGCAAAAAAATATGGCCGAAATTCGGGTGGCAGTGTCCGGCGCGGGGGCGGCGGGCCTGGCCATTGGCAAGCTGCTTATGCACATGGGGGTACGGCATTTGGCCTACGCCGATATAGAGGGCGCCGTGTACGAAGGCCGGCCGGGTATGAACCCGGCGCTTGCCGAAATGGCGGCGGTTACCAACCGGGGGCATATTCACGGGGGGCTGCGCGAACTTATGCAAGGGGCCGATGTGTTTATTGGTGTTTCGGCGCC
>JBKEBR010000532.1:0-3300 GCA_047973285.1 Oscillospiraceae bacterium
GGTTCGGCCCAGTACTATTATTTCAGCAATGGCGAGCTTCCCGCGGCAGGGTGGACCACAGAAGTGGAAAGTGCGCGGCGGTACGTTTTGGCCGACGGGCAAATGGCACAGGGCTGGCAAACCATTGAAGGCGCACGGTATTATTTTGCAGCGAACGGTGCGCCCTTAACCAACTGGCAAACCATCGCCTCCCGCTGGTACAACTTCTCTGCTGCTGGTGTGCAGCAAACTGGCTGGCAAGAAAAAATTGTAACCGGCGGCACGGTTAGGTTCTACTACAACGCAGATGGTTCCTTGCCGGCAGCAGGTTGGAACGACAACCTTGACGGCGCGCGGCGGTACGTTTTAGCCGATGGCCAAATGGCGCAGGGCTGGCAAACCATTGCAGGCTATAAATACTATTTTGAAATCGATGGTACCGCCAAAACCGGCAGCCATACAATTGATGGAACGGTTTGTATTTTTGATGCGAGTGGCCGTTATGTTGCACCGCCAAGTATTCTTGCCGTAAACTACGACACGGCATGGAGCGCAACCAAAGCGGTTACGGTAACCGGCAGCGCCAATTCCCTTTTGGCAGACCAAACCCTTCAGTATAGCTTTGATGGCGGGGTAACCTGGCAGGCAGAAAACAGCAAAAGCTTTGCTGCCGGCACAGTGCTGGCGGCCGGTACCATTCGCATTCGCGACTCTATTGGCAATATTGTTCTTTACAACACGCAAATTACACTGGCCAATACTGGCGGAACCTCTTTCGGTATCGACGTGTCTGCGCACCAGGGGCTTATCAACTGGGCCGCTGTAAAAGCAAGCGGGGTGGAATTTGCCATTATCCGCTCGCTTTCCTGGAACAAAACCACCAATTATTATGGGATAGACCCTTATTTTGAGTACAATGTTCGCAACGCAAAAGCGAATGGAATTAAGGTTGGCACCTATCTGTACAGCTATGCTTTCAGCAGGGAAGAAATGCAGGAGGAAATTACCTACTTCATTAATTCCACCGAGGTTCAAAACCTGCTGCGGGAAGGAATTTTGTTTGATATGCCGGTGTTCATAGACTATGAAGACCCGCTCATTGTGAACAACACCACCAACCTTACCATAGACCAGCGCACCGATATTGTTCGTTATGGCATGCAGCTGCTGGAACAAATGTCGAATTATAAAATGCTGCCCGGCTTCTACACCTATTACAATTTTGCGAAAAATGTAATAAATGGCGCGGCATTGCAGGCAGAAGGCTTTGAATTCTGGCTTGCCCGGTTTAACACATCGGCCCATGGCTGGAGCCCTGCGCCCCCCATTTGGCAGTACAGCAGCACAGGTACCGTAAGTGGCATCAGCGGCAATGTAGACCTCAACTACTCTTATAAAGACTACAGCTTTATCAACGGCGGTACGGTGCCGCCTGCGTCCTCCTCGTACAACCTTACGGTTACCAACCAGAGCGGCCAGGTGGTTACGGCCAGTGCGGCAACCATACTTGCCCAAATTGTGCAGGCCGAGGTGGGCGGGTTTGGCAATGCCGAAGTGTTTAAAGCCCAGGCGGTGGCAGCACAAAGCTGGATTTTGTACCAGCAAAGCCAGGGGTATTCGGCGCCTCAGGTAGCTCTTTCTTCGCCAACGGCTGCCGTGCAAACCGCAGTTAATGCGGTTGTAAACCAAACGTTAACCTACAATGGAACCGGGGCCTTTACACCGTACTATGCCTACAGCAACGGCACCACCAACAACAGCCAGTATTGGGGCAGCAACCTGCCGTATCTAACTTCGGTAAGCAGCTCTGGAGACAGTGAAAAAGCGGCCTATACAGGGCAAATCTCTTACGGAGATTTGAAAGCCAGAATTGAGGCTGTTTACGGCAGTGGCACTACCGATGGATACGCCCCGGCCGACTGGATTAAAATTACAGGCCGAAATGCCGCAGGGTATGTAACAAGCGTTTCTGTTTGCGGGCGAACCCCCACGGTAGATTATTTCTACCAAACCCTTATTCGGTATAATGATGGTAACGGGAAACTTGTTTACCCCATTGGCTCGCCAAGCTTTGAAATTAGTTTCAACGGCAGCAATATGTGGACTTTCACCACCCGTGGCTATGGCCATGGCGTTGGTATGAGCCAGTACGGGGCATACAAAATGGCCTTAAGCGGCAGTACCTATTCGCAAATTCTTGCTCATTACTACCCCGGCGCCCAAATTACAACGGTTGGGTAGGGTGTACAATAAAAAAAGCAGGCCATGCCTGCTTTTTTTATTGTATGGTGGCAAACATTTTACCATTGTTGTCAAATGAAATTCCGGGTGAAATACTTTCTAAAAAGGTCCAAATTTTTTCTTTTTCGCTGGCATTTTCCAATAAAAATGTCTTTCCTCCACGCTGAATACAGGGCAGCATGCGAACAATTATTTCATCAGGGCTTTGCAGGCTTATTTCTAAAAGTGCGGTGTCCACAGTGGCTGTATTAAACCAAAAGTTGCCAAGGCTGTAAATTATGGGTTTTTCATTATAGTATTCTACGCCCTGCAAGCAATGTGGGTGGGCCCCTATTACCAAGTCGGCACCGGCATCAACCAACTGGTGGGCAAGTTCAATTTGCTCCTTTTCAAGTACAGAGGTATTTTCTGTTCCCCAATGCGGGTAGGCAATTACAATATCGGCGTTTCTTTTTGCCGTTTCTGTAACCTGTAAAAATTGTGCGGGGTTGTAGGTACGTAAAATTCCCGGAGTGGTTTCTGTAGCCTCCGGGGTAAGAATATATTTTTCTGCCCGGCTGGCTGCCACATAAGCAATTTTTATGCCGCCAACAATAAAATATTGCGGCTGCATTGCTTCTTCAATATTTTTTCCGGCGCCAACATAGGGAATGCCGCTTTTTTGCAGGGTTTCAAGCGTGTCGTAAAATGCGTCTTCGCCGTAGTCAAAAACATGGTTGTTTGCCAAAGAAACAATATCAACACCAAGCTGCTGCATAATTTCTACATTTTCTGTTTTGGCCCTGAAAGTGTATTGCTTGCCGGGCATAGGCTGCCCGCGGTTTGAATACGAAAACTCATTATTCACAAGCAGAATATCTGCCTGCTGCATTTTGTTTCGCAGCCCCTCGGAAATACAATCAAAAATGCCGTTTTCTTGTGCGTAGTAAACCTGCATATTTTCCCAGGTGTCGGCAAGGTTTATGTCCCCGGTGAAAGCAAGGGTTATTGGCCGTGTGGTTTGGTTTTCAGCAAGGTGAATACTGTTGCTTTGCACCTCTTTGTATTCATATTTTAGCACCAACAGAGACTTGCCGAACA
>JBKEBR010000533.1:0-7255 GCA_047973285.1 Oscillospiraceae bacterium
AATGGCCTCGTCAAGGTTGTTCCTTGTAAAGTCGGGCCAGAGGGTGTCGGTAAAAACAAACTCCGAATAAGCGCACTGCCAAAGCAAAAAATTGGAAATGCGTTTTTCACCCGAGGTTCGCAAAATAAAATCCGGCATGGGCTGCCCTCTGGTGTACAAAAGGTTTTCAAGGTACTTTTCATCAATCTGTTCAGGGGAAAGTTCCCCTCTCGCTACCGCCTCGGCCGCCAGCCGGGCGGCACGGGTAATTTCCTGGCGGCCGCCATAGTTGACAGCCACATTTAAAATCATGCCGCTGCGTGTGGCGGTTTCTTCTTCAATTTCATCCATCATTTTCACATGCTCGGCAAGCAAAGGCCCCCGGTCGCCAAGAAAAACCACCCGGTTATTTTCTTTGCGGTATTTGTACAAACGCTTCAGGCTTGCCCCAAACAGCGACATAATGGTGTCCAGTTCTTCCTTGGGGCGCGACCAGTTTTCGGTGGAAAAAGCGTAATAGGTAATGGCCCGCAGCCCCAGCTCGTTGGCGTACCGCGTAATGTCGTCAAACACGTCGGCCCCTTTTTTGTGCCCGGCGTTGCGGGGCAGGCCGCGCTTTTGGGCCCAGCGGCCGTTGCCGTCCATTATTATGCCCAAAGAAAGGCCTTTTCCGTTTAAAGACTGCTGCATGGAACAAATACCCGCTTTCCTTTACCCGTTTTGTGTGTGGTTTAATATAAATGCCGCGCGGGCTGCGCGGCAAGGCATGTTGTATTGTGTGGCTGTTGCAAAACTAAATTTCCATAATTTCCTTGTTTTTAAGCTCGCACAGGGAATCTATTTCCTTCATCTTTTTATCGGTAATTTTTTGAGTTTCCGTTTCCAAATTGGCGCAGTCGTCCTCTGTTATTTCGCTTTTTTTCTTCTGCGCCTTAAAGGCGTCAATGGCGTCGCGGCGCACATTGCGCACGGCAATTTTGGCGTCCTCTCCCAGCTTCAGCACTTCCTTGCTAAGCTGCTTGCGCCTTTCCTCGGTTGGCGAGGGAAATACAAGGCGCATCATGCGGCCGTCGTTGGTGGGGTTAATGCCAATATCCGACGTAAGAATGGCTTTTTCAATTTCCCGCATAAGGGAAGCATCCCAAGGGGTAATGGTAAGAATGCGCGACTCTGCCACGCCGACAGCCGCCACCTGGTTAATGGGGGTTGGCGTGCCGTAATAATCCACCACAACCTTGTCTAAAATGGCCGGGTTTGCGCGGCCCGCGCGCACAGCCGCCAGTTCTTTTTCAAGGTGGCGCAGGGCGCCATCCATTTTTTCCGCATAAGGTTTGGTTTGCTCGCTAGCCATAAGTGTACCTCTCCTTTAAATGTTCTTCAAAAATATTTTTACAGTTCTTCGCTTACAAAAGTTCCCACAATTTCACCCTGAACGGCCCTGGCAATGTTGCCCGGCGTAGAAAGGCTGAACACCAGCAGCGGAATGGGCGGGTCGTTGTCGCGGCACATGGTTGCCGCAGTGGAATCCATCACTTCCAGCTTTTGGTCCAAATACTGGCTGAAGGTCATGCTCTCATACCGCACGGCGTCGGCATGCTTTGCGGGGTCTTTGTCGTATACGCCGTCTACCTTTGTCGCTTTAAAAATAACCTCGGCGCCAATTTCGGCACAGCGCAGGGCGGCGGCCGTATCGGTAGAAAAACGGGTATTGCCGGTACCGCCCGCCAAAACAACAATTCTTCCCTTTTCCAAATGGCGAATGGCACGGGCCCGAATGTAGGGCTCGGCAATTGCCTGCATGGAAATGGCCGTTTGTACCCGAACCTCAAGCCCCAGCTTTTCCAGGGCATCTGCCACAGCAAGGGCGTTGATAATGGTGCCCAGCATCCCCATATGGTCTGAACGGGTTTTTTCCACTTCCTTATGGTCGCGGCCACGCCAGAAGTTGCCGCCCCCTACCACAATGGCTATTTGGCACCCTAAATTGTACGCGGCGCGAATATCTTCCCCAATTCGTTTCAGTACGGCGGGGTCTATTCCCCGCTCCCCTTCTCCCCCTAAAAATTCTCCGCTTAACTTCAGCAAAATACGCTTGTATTTTACGCCCATTGCCATACCGCCCCCATCATGCATAACTTGTATTTATTCTACAATAGATACCCCGGCTTGTAAAGGGCTGCCCCCCATATTGCTCTTCTCAAAAGTGCGCACAATAAAACCGGCGCGCTCTTTAAAAAAACGTGCCGGTTTTACATTATATCGTCTCTTTAAGAAAACAAACCGCCGCTTGAAACACCAGGCCTATTCTTTTTCTTCGGCATCATCCTGGCCGTCTGCTTCCTCTTCGGGCTCTTCCCCTTTTAAGGCGGAAATATCCACCGCATAGGTTACTTCTACCTCTTCCTCGGCAGCAGCCTTTGCTTTGGAAACCGCAGCAGCCGGGGCCGCCACAGCCTTCACGGGTTTTTTAACGCCCTTTTTCCCCTTGGCCTGCTTGTTTTTTTCAAGAATAACCCACAGCGGCCCGGCCAGGCAAACGGTGCTGTATACGCCCGAAATCATACCAATCATAAGCGGGAAAGCAAAGGTGAAAATGCTTTCAAGCCCGTAAATTACCGATACAACACACACACAGCCCAAGGCCATCATGGTGGTAACCGATGTGTTGACCGAACGGCGGAAGCTTTGGTTAATGCTGAGGTTCACATTTTCCGCAAAAGAAAGCTTTTTGCCGTACAGGCCACGGTTTTCACGAACGCGGTCATAAATAACCACCGTGTCGTTGATGGAATACCCCAAAATGGTTAAAACAGCCGCTATGAAATTGCTGTTCAGCGGTATTCGCATGCACACAAACACGCCGTAAATAATCAGCAGGTCGTGCACCAAAGCAACAACAGCGGTAAACCCACCCTGCCAGCCGCCAATATTGCGGAACCGGAAGGCAATGTACAAAAGGATAAGCACCGAAGCAAGAACAACGGCAATGACACTTTTCAGCAGGAATTCCTTGCCTATGGTTGCCGTAACATTGTTTACCGACAGCTGCGTAAAGCCGTTGTCGGGGTATTCCTCTGTCAGCGCGTTGGAAAGCTCCTCCAATATCTGCACATCCAGGGTTCTGTCGCCGGGCAAGGTAATGGTTAGGGTAGTGCCCGCCGCCGCATTTTCACCCAGCTGTAAAACGGCCTGGTCGCCCAGCACCCCGTTTACCGCCCCCTGCACCACCGAGGTATCCACTTCGCCGGTGTAGGAATAGGTTACAATGGCGCCGCCCTTGAACTGCACATCCATGGGCACACCAAAAATTATGCTTACCAGCAGAATAATGCCCATCAAAGCGCCCGAGAAAATAAAGTACTTTTTGCGGTTGCCCACAAAGTTGATGTTCAGCGGGGGTTTTGCCTCCTTGCCTTTCGGCAGGCCGCCGTACAGTACGGGGTTGCGCATTGCCTTGAATTTAGAAATTGAGGTAAGCATAACGCGGGTAAAGAACACGCCGAATACAAAGTTGAGTACAACACCCACCATTAAGGTATAGCCAAAGGCGTAAATGCTGCCCGCGGTGGAAACGCCGAACGCAAAGAACACCGGCTTCAGCAGGTAGGCAAAGAACCCGTCGGTGGGGCCAAAAGCACCCATTAATATAGCCGCAACAATTAATACGGTAACGTTGCCGTCAATAATGGGGGCAAGGCCGCGCACAAAGCCGGACTTAATGGCGGAATCCAGCTTTTTGCCTCCGCGCAATTCTTCTTTAATGCGTTCTGCGGTAATAACGTTGGCGTCCACCCCCATTCCAATGGCCAGTATAATACCGGCAATACCGGGCAGGGTAAGCGTAAAGCTTGGAAATACCACAAAATAACGCGAAATAAGTGCCAGGGTGGCCGCCACCTGGCCAACAATGGCAATGCAGGAAACAAAGCCAACCAACCTGTAAAATGCCAGCATAAACAGGCACACCAGGCAAAGGGCAATAACCCCCGCAATCACCATGGCCTCTAAAGACTGGCTGCCCAGCGTGGGGCTGATGGTGGAATAACTCTCCGCCTTCAAGGCAAACGGCAGCGCGCCCGCATTGATTTTGTCGGCAAGCGACTGGGCCGATTCCGCGTCAAAGCTGCCGCTGATGGACGCGGTGCCGGTGGTAATGGCCTCATTTACGGTGGGGGCGCTGATCATGGTGTTGTCCATCCAAATGGAAATGGCGCCACCGGTTTGCGCCAGCTCGGCAGTGGCCGTTGCAAATTTCTGGGTTCCGTCGGAATTGAGAACCAAAGAAACATAATGCTCTGCCGTTGTGCCGCTGGAATTGGTTACCCCATAAGAGGCGGTTGCGCTGGTAATATCGCTGCCGGTAAGAATAATGTCCCCAGTGGGGTTGCCCTCTTCATCGGCATCTGTTCCGTTGCGGAAGGTAAGGGAGGAGGTGGCCGCCAGCTCTTGTATGGCTGTTTCGGGGTCGAACTCCGTCTCCTCGGCCTGCCATGGAAAACGCAGGATGATACGGCTTTTGTCGGAATCTTTGTAAATTTCGTAGTCGGTTATGCCAAGGGCAATGAGACGGTTTTCAATAACCGCCTTGGCTCCGTCCATTTGGGTGGAGGTTGCAACCGTGCCGTCGGCCGGCACAAAGGTAACGTCCACACCGCCCCGGATATCAATACCAAAACGGATATCACTTACGCCCCTTACAACCGGCGTAGTGGTATCACCGTAACGGGTGCTCACCCCCGCAACAGTAGTATACGCCAAAACAAAAATTAGTATGGCAACAACAAAAAACCATATCTTCCCTTTTCTTTTCATGGCTTCCTCCGATTATACGTCGTTATCTCATCCCGCAAGCAGTTTTTCAACACTTGCAAGGCGTGAAGCAATACACAAAAGCTCCGCGGCTATTTCCAGCTCGCCAATGGGCGGGAAGGTAGGCGCAATGCGAATATGGCGGTCTTCGGGGTCCACCCCATAGGGGTAAACCGCCCCTGCGCCGGTTAACACAACGCCGGCCTGCCCGCAAAGCTCTACAATTCTGCGGGCACAGCCCTTCATGGTGTAAAAGCTTAAAAAGTAACCGCCGCTGGGCTCGGTCCAGCTTGCAACGGGCCCGCATTCGCCCAAACGGGCATGCAAAACCTCTATTACCTTGTCAAACTTCGGCACGATAAGGGCGGCATGCTTTTTCATGTGGGCGGCCATTCCGCCCTCCTGCTGCAAATACCGCACATGGCGCAGCTGGTTCATTTTGTCGAACCCAATGGTCATGGGGAAGGTATAGTTTAAATACTTGGCAAGGTTGGCCGGGCTGGCCGCCATTGCCGCCACACCGGCGCCCGCAAAGGTAACCTTGCTGGTAGAAGCAAACATCAACGGGCGGTTTTCATTGCCCGCCTCGCGGCACTGCTGCAAAATATTCAGTACAGTGGCCGGGGTATCGGTTAAATGGTGAAACGCATAGGCATTGTCCCAAAATATTTTAAAATCGGGCGAAGCCGTTTGCATCGAGGCCAGGCGGCGCACGGTTTCGTCTGAATACACAAAGCCGTCCGGGTTGGAATACAGCGGCACACACCAAATTCCCTTCACGGTTTCGTCCTTGGCCAGCTCTTCCACAATGTCCATGTCCGGCCCGCTTTCGGTCATGGGCACGGCAACCAGTTCAAAACCAAACCCTTCGGTAATTCTAAAGTGGCGGTCGTACCCCGGCGAAGGGCAAAGGAATTTGCGTTTTTTGCAGGTATTCCAGGGCTTTACACCCTTTTCAAAACCCATGGTGCAGCCCAGCTCTATCATCATATACATAAGCTGAAGGCTGGAGTTGCCGCCCACAATGGTTTCCTCCGGCAAGGCGCCCAGTAAACCGGCAAAAAAGCGGCGGGCCTCGGGCAACCCTTCGGGCTGGCCATAGTTGCGGGCATCTACCCCGGTGTCGTCTTTATAGGCATCTACCGTAAGCATGCCCAGCGAAAGGTCCAGCTGTTCCGGCGCGGGCTTGCCGCGTGACATATCCAGCTTTAAACCCATGCCTTTGTACTTTTCATACTCGGCTGTAAGCCTTTGTTGTTCGGCCTGCAAGCCATTTTTGTCCAACTTAAAATAATCCACCTTGAATGTCTCCCCTCTAAAAAAACAATCAGTCGATTTACTCTGTGTGCCCTATTCAATTGTATGCCAAAGCCGCCCGTTCCTTTCCCAATAAAACGGGACGGCAGCAATATAAAGCCCATTTGCCCAGGCACTTGGAATATTATAATATAGTTTTGTGCATAAAACAAGTTTTTTCTCTTGACAACAGATTCATTTTTATTTAATATAAATAGGCAGCGCATTTTTGGCAGCCTGCCCTCTTTTGGGCTTTACCATGCCATGCCTGCCGCATTTTAAAGCTTGCTTGCCAAACGGTATGGGCTGTGTGTAAACCGCCTTTTGCCCACTGGCGCGGCCTGTGTTTTAAAATGTATGCCAATATAGATGGCCTTGCTAAAAACAATGCGCCGGTTTATACGGAGAAGTGGCTGAGCTGGTCTAAGGCGCACGACTGGAAATCGTGTAACGGCTAATACCCGTTCAAGGGTTCGAATCCCTTCTTCTCCGCCATACAAAAAAGCCATGTGTAACTTCAGTTACGCATGGCTTTTTTGTCGATTATCAAGTGTGCCGTATTATTTTGCCTTACGTTCCTCTTTTGGTTTGGGACTAGTATAAAGCGCATTGCGATATTTATCTAGGATATCTTTTCGATACTCCAAGCCCACCTCAATGTATTGCTCGGCAGTGACCTCGTACAGATTCACCCGCAAATCCTCCTCCATACCCTTAATTGAATGGCCCAATATAAACGCGATGGAAAAGAAATCCTCGGTTTCATTGTACATGGCGCTAGACGCCGTGTGGCTCACTCTTGCCAACGACAGATAATGTATCCACCCGCCAATTCTCGCCTCGCAAAAGCAGCTGGCATCGGAAAAGACGTCCAATCCTCTTATAGACAGACGACTTCGGAAACGGCCTTCTGTGTCTGTAATACGAAGGCGTACCGCTTGTCCACACCGTTCGATATTTTCCGGCTTAGCTATGGTGAAAGAGAAATACAAGTCGACGGATTTGGGCGTGGCTATTAGCTCTCGACTAATCCATAACATTACGACGTTAATCTTCTACAAAAAATATAAATTATCTGGTAACTTGTTTACTATCTAAATTTTAGATATACTTTAGTTAAATGAAATGGGGTAACTTTATGAGGTTCCTCCAACTTAATGGGGGGATTTCG
>JBKEBR010000534.1:0-2330 GCA_047973285.1 Oscillospiraceae bacterium
CCATGGTTGTTCTGCTTGCCGCATTATTTTCCATTGTTATTACGGTGGCCAAAATGGCAACCATACAGCTGGCCTCTATTTCACTTGCACAGGTTGTTATGGCCATTCTTATTTTTTTACTATTGGCCTTTGCCGCTTTCACAGGTTCTTTCTTCTTTTCCCGCCGAATTTATGAAGCGAAAGATTTTTAATTTCTTTTATTTTGGCCTACTGAAAAGACTCCCTGCTTTTAGCAAAAAGCAGGGAGTCTTTGTTTGAAAAACGAACTTATAGCCTATCTGTGCAAATGGATATATTACATTTTTCCTCGATATTCATTTTTTGAAAGTACCTGTTTTCCATCGGAATCCACTCCTGCGCAAAACGCCTCGCAAGTGCTGCGCCGCTTCTTTTCAAAACACGCTGCTGCTGCAATGCAGAATCCACCTTCAAAAAAACTGATATGTCGGGTTTTGCGCCCACTTTAGGGTGCAGGCTATAAACGCCCTCTATTATAGTAAGCCGGGCTTTTGGCACCTCCAAAGCAGGGTCAAGCTGCATTGTTTGGCAATTAAACGGCTGGTAAGCAAATGCCCGCCCTTTCCCCGCCAGGTGTACCGCCTTGCTGAAACGCTCATAATCTATATTGCCGCCAGTTTCCGCAAGGCGCTGGGCGGTACGCTGGTGCTGCTGCAAAAAGAAATCATCTGCATGCAGCGCCCCGCAGCCATACACCTTTTGCAACAACGCGGAAAGGCTGCTTTTCCCCGCCGCGCTCATACCATCTATGGCTAAAACCACATATTCCTTTTGCCGCATTTCTTTTTCTATAGCAACAAAAACCGGCAAAAAAATAGCCGCTTCTTTGCCAATTAGCCTATAATGCGGCCGGTATGTTTGCCGGAAAAGGCCGCTGTGGCTTAGGGGCGGGCAGCCCGCCTCTTTGTATTTTTCAATTTTTTGAACGGCGTCTGCTGCCGAAAAAGCAAATAGGCCCTCTTCTGCCATCTGTTCCAGAGTTTCCAGCGCTGCATTCAAGCCTTCAGGGTTTTGCTGCTGCAAATTGGCCCCCATAAGGCAAAGGGCGGCAGCCGTGCTATCGGAAAATTCCTTGATGCTTGAAAGATACATGCGGTATCTCCCCTGCCCAATATCTTCGGGTTCCCGAAAAGAACCGGATAAAACCTCGGGCAATGCGCGTTCCTGCCGCAAATATTCTTCAAAAGCGGCTCTATCTTCAATAAGATGCTCTATTCCCATAAAGCTCTGGTACAGCAGCTTTATACAATCTTCTATTTGCATTTCGGGGTAAAGCCTCAAATGCTTTAAAAGAACCTCTCGGGCCATTTCCATAGCGCGCCCTCCTTTTATTGTATTTCTATTTTACCACAGTGCCTTCGTATCCTCCTACCCATACCGCATAAAAAAATTCATGCATATACAAGCCGCCTGTTTGACAAACCCTTGTTATTTGGTAAAATATAAAAGTAATCTGTCTTCGATATTTTTAAATACACATGGGTTACAGAAAGGTTGGTATTCACAAGCAGTGACTAAAAAAATCTCTTTGCTGATATTATCTATTATGGCCATAATAGGGTTGTCAGCCTGCGGCAGCGCCTCTGGTTCTGCTGCAACATCCGTTGCACCTTCTTCGAATGGTGGCATTTCGCCCCCTGCCTCTGCACAAAATTCTGATGGTTCGGCTTCCAATTCCACACAAGATGCTGTCTCTATACAAACCGGCAGCAGCGCCGCAATAACTTTAGAGGATGCAAAAGCCCTTTTCAGTGAGGAATACCCGAATGTAGCCATTACAATTGCAAAAACAGAGGGCAATGCATACTTTATACAGGGGCAAGATGAAAACTATTTGTACAATTTTAAAATTTTGGCCGCAGATGGAGCTGTTGTGTACAGCGAAAAAATTGCCATTGGCAAATAACAGCACCGTTTGGTTCTTTTATATACAGGCAGAGCTTGCTTTTTTTATAGCAAGCTCTGTTTATTTGTAACTTCAGCGTAATAAACCACCGGTTCTGCCGGTAAGCATTAAAGTGCTTTCGCTTACAACCTTGAAAGGAACGGGCTACATACAATTTGTCGGCTTGAAGTACTAAACTGCGGAAAATCACTGCTTTAGCAGTTGCAGGGCAAATAATGCAAGCGGCAAAATATTTGGTACATCTTGAGGCTCCGCCAGCAATATGATCTTTTAGGGCTGGTGTAACCCACCAGTTAAACTGGTGGCTCTGATTGTTGGCTTTGCCCGTTTTTTTCTTTTGTTTACCGCTTGCTTTTCCAGCGCAAGCAGCCACTGCTTGCGGGCGAGGCCGCCCGCATAACCGCCA
>JBKEBR010000535.1:0-8385 GCA_047973285.1 Oscillospiraceae bacterium
GGTTTTGGCAAAGGGCAGCACATGGTATTCCTGGTTTGGCAAAGCGTTGAGGGGTAAAATTAATATATCCAGCAGGCCCGCGTTCAGCGCCTCCAAAAGGTTTTCGCTGCCGTCCTCCTGGGTTGTAAAATGTATTTCCGGGTGGGAAATATGAAAGCTTTTGTATATTTCGGGAAAAAAGCAGGTGCCAACCATGGGGGGAACGCCAAGGCGCAGCAGCTTGCGGTTTTTACCGGCCTCCTGCATGGTGCGGCGCAGGGTATCGGCCTGTTCAAGAAGGCTTTCCGCCCTGCGAAGCAGCAGTTCACCCTCATAGCTAAGCGTAAAGCCGCGGCTTTTTCTGGAAATCAGCGTTACGCCAAATTCGTTTTCCAGCTCTTTAATGGCGCTGGTAATGGCCGGCTGCGAAATATGCAGCGCCTGCGAGGCCTTTGTAATATTGCCGAAACGGCAGGCGGCGCAAAAATATTCCAGCTGTAAAAGTTTCATAGAATTTCCCTTTCAAAATGCGGGAAGATAAATGGAAAAGGCTGCAAGGCGCCTTGGCCTACGCCTGTTTGCAATAAAAGTGTAGCATATTTTTTGCCTGCGGGGTATACGGCAGAGAGAATAGAAGGAAGAAAATGTGCTGGTAAAAAAAATATGTGGCTGGCCGGAAAAAAATTGCGCGGCACTTGCAAAAGCGAGCGCCGTCTTTTTTGGCTTCAGCAATGTTTCCTTTTTAGAGCAAGGCGGCCTTGGCGGCGAATTTTTTGCCATGTTTTAAACCAGCCGCGAAAGAGTATTGGGGCGGGAAGGGATTCCTCTTGTAAAAAAAATGCTTTTGAAAATATGGAGAAAAAGCAGGGGCGGCATTTTGAAAACGGCACAATGGAAGATGGCATTTGCCTTTATAACAAGGCTGGGTTTGGCCTTGCTATAAACGGCGGATATGCTTTTTACAATATTTTCACATTTAAATATATTTTTGCAAAACAAATTCAAAGGCGGGCCCCCGAATACACTTTCCAAAGGGCATGCCTTTGGGGTGCCAAAGCAAAAAAACGAGAAACAAAAAACAAGAATATATAACGATGAAATGTACAATTATCTCAAACCCCGCATTTTTTTGGAAAAAAGAAAGCCGGTGTGAAACCGCCCCGGGCAAAAGCAAAATTTTTGAAAAATTTTAAAGTGAAAAGCCGCCTTTTCCGCATTTTTACAGGCCTTTTGGCACTTTGTTTTGTTGACACTACTAAGGAAATAATGGTATAAAAATATCATGAAAATGCTAAAAAGCCAGTACAAAAAAATTGAATATTTATTCCCGAAACAGCATGGAAATGTCAGCTACAGCAACTTGAAAGTGCTGAACGCCATGCTGTTTGTGCTGGAAAATGGGGGCCGGTGGCGGGAACTGCCCCGGCGCTACGGCAAATGGAACAGCATTTACAAGCGGGTAAACCGCTGGGCAAAAGATGGAGTTTTGGTGCAGGTGTTTGAGCAGCTGCATGCCGAAAAAATTACCAGCCTTACCATAGAAGACCTGTGCCTGCACAGCGAAATTGTAAAGCATTTGCGGGAGCGCCCTTTTCCCCTGTTTACCCTGGCGGGCGGGCACTAGCGCTTTGCCCATGCAGGCGCGGCAGGCCCCGGCCGCCCGGCAATATAAAAAGGGTGGGCCGGCGGCCTGCAAGGGTTTGGCCGTGCAAAGCAAAAGGTTTGTTTGCCGAATTTGTTATTGAAAAGCAAGGAGGAACGCCCATGCTGGAGGAAATGCTGGAGCAGCTTAAAAAAACAGAGGAAGAATGCCGGCAAATGGTTTCGAACGCCAGGCAGCGGCAGAGCAAGGCGGTGGAAACCGCCAATGTAGAGGCGGAGGCCCTGTACGGCCGGCTTACCGAAGACGCCCACCAGGAGGGCGAGGCCGTTTTGGAGGAGGCCCGGGCCAAAATGCTGAAGGAAGAGGCGGCCAGCAAGGCAAAAAGCGAAAACAGCCGCCAACAGCTGCGCTCAGCCGCCGAGCCCTACAGGCGGCTGAGCATCAAAAGAGTACTGGAAAGGTTGTGTTACGATGGCCATTGTGGGGATGCATAAATTCAACCTGGTGCTGCTGAAAACTGCCGAAGACAGGTTTCTTTCTGACATGCAGCGTTTTGGCGATGTGCAGTTTGAAAACCTTGCCGTTTCGGAAGAAACCAGCTTTATGCAAAAAGAGAAGCGCCCCGAAAAAATTAAGGAAATAAAGGAAAAGCTTTCTTCGGTGCAGGCGCTTATTCAGGAAATAGAAAAATATGAAAAGCGGGGCATTAAAAAGCTAAAGGCCAAAGAGCGGCATGAGATGAAAAACAGGGCGCGGGGCCGCCTTACGCTTTCGTTTGAAGAGCTTGAGGAAACAGCCGGCCTGATAAAGATAGATGATATTTTAATGGCCTACGGGAAAATTGAAAAATCTAAAATAGACCTTACCAAGGTGCTGTACCACTGGGAGCCCTGGCTGGATACCCAAATGAGCGATGAGGTGCTGCGTGAAATTCGCGATGCCGCCCCCATTATTGGCACGGTGGATAAAGACGGCGCGGCCGCCATGGCCCAGGAGCTGCTGGAGCTGGAGGATTTGTACCTGCTGGCCCTGGATACAAAGGATGAAAAAGCGCTGTTTTTCATTCTGCCCAGCGCCGAGGTGCGCCAGCGGGTTATTCTCATTATTCAGCGGTTTCACATGCAGTACCGCACCATGGAATCTACCCATTTAAGCCGCGAGGTTATGATGGCCCGCAACCTGGCCCACCAAAACATCCGCCGCCGCCACCCCTCCAGCGACCGGCTGCGCATGCTGGCAAAGCGGAAGGAAGACCTGCAAATTTATTACGAATACCTGAGCAACGAGCTGCTGAAGCTGCAGGCGGTACAGAATTTTTTGTACAGCGAAAGCACTATTCTGGTAAAAGGCTGGATTCCCACCGAGCGGGAACAGGAGTTTGCCGCTATTCTGGAAAAGCACAGCCGCGGCAATTATGTTTTGCAAACCGACGCGGTGCCCGAAGACAGCCACGATGTGCCGGTTAAGCTTAAAAACAACGGCTTTACCGGCGCGTTCAGAAACATTACCACCATGTACGCCACCCCGCGGTACAACGAAATAGACCCCACCCCGGTGCTTTCGGTTTTTTATGTTTTGTTTTTTGGCATGATGCTGTGCGATATGGGCTACGGCCTGCTGCTGGTGCTGATAGGGGTGCTTGCCCCAAGGCTGATGCCTGCAAAATTCGGGCAAAACCCCATGATGAAATTTTTGGCCTTTGTGGGTGTTTCCACGGCAGTGTGGGGGGCGGTGTACGGCTCGTTTTTGGCGATGCCATTCCCATTGTGGGGCTTATAAACCCCAATACCGAATACATGAAGGTACTGGTGATGTCGCTTGGCTTTGGCCTTGTGCACATTTTTGTGGGCCTTGGCACAAAAGCCTATATGTACCTTCGCGACGGGCGCATTGTAGACGCCATTTGCGATGTGCTGCTGTGGTACCTTGCCATTGGCGGCGGCGTTGTTTGGCTGCTGGGCCTGCTTTTGCCCGCGCTGGCTTCGGCCAAAACCATTGCCATGTGGGTGCTTTTTGTGGGCCTTGCGGGCCTTGCCCTTACGGGGGGGCGCAAGTCAAAAACCATTGGCGGCAAGGCGGGCGGCGGCTTTTTTAACCTGTACAGCATCACCAATTATGTCAGCGACATTGTGTCTTATTCCCGCTTAATGGCGCTGGGCCTTGCGGGCGGCTCCATTGCGCTGGCGGTAAACATGCTGGTGGGCATGCTGTACAAAAACGGTTTTCTGGGCATTATTGCGGGGGTGCTTGTATTTTTAATTGGCAATGTGTTTAACATGTTTATCAGTACCTTAAGCGCCTACGTACACACCATTCGCCTCACCTATGTTGAATTTTTCGGCAAGTTTTATTCCGGCGGCGGCGTGCCCTTTGTCTCCTTCCGAAGCAGGCCCACCTACATCAATATCATATCGTAAGAAAGGGAGTTTTTGACACCATGACCAATCCATTTTTAGTACAAACTGGCGGCGTTTTTATTGCCGCCTTCGGCATTGCCCTGGCGGTTATTCTGCCCTGCATCGGCTCCGGCAAGGGGGTGGGCCTGGTGGGCGAGGCGGCCTCGGCCCTTTTGCTGAACGAGCCGGAAAAGTTCGGCAAATCGCTTGTTTTGCAGCTTATGCCGGCCTCCCAGGGGTTATATGGTTTTGTTATTGCCATTATGTCTATTGGCACCCTTTCTTTGGACATGACCTTTTTGCAGGGGCTGTATATTCTTGCCTGCTGTTTGCCCATTGCCTTCACCGCCTACCCCACCGCTATGGCACAGGCCAAAATTGCGGTGCACGGCATTACCGTGCTGTCCAAAAATGAAAGTGAAATGACCAAATCCATCATTTACACCGTAATGGTGGAAACCTATGTTTTGCTTGGCTTTGTAATTTCCCTTATCATGCTCAATTCGGTAAGCTTCTAATTTAAAAAGGATGTGGCTTTACTATGGCGGATACCATGAACAACATACTAACCAAGCTACGCACGCAGGCGCAAGAGCAGGTGCGCGCCATTGAGGCCGAAACCGCCGCCATGGCCAAGGATATTGTAGACGGGTATGCAAAGCGCGCCGAAAAAGAGAAGCCGGGCATTTTGGCCCAGTACCAAAAAGAGGCGGCGCTTTTTACCAACAGGCGGCGGCAGCACATGCGCCTGCAGGAAACACAGGCGCTGCTGGCGGAAAAAGAGCAGCTGGCCGAAGAGGTGCTGGAAGAGGTGCGCGCCTACTTTAAAACCCAAACCGACGAGGAATACCTTGCCATGTTCAAGTCGGCCCTGCGCCAGTCTTTGCAGGAGGCAAGGGGCGAGCGGCCCATTATTATTGTGCCGCTGAACCGGGAAAAGGTAATTACCGCCGAATTTGGCGGGCGGTATACCATTAAAGCGGGGCAAATTGGGGCGGGCTTTATCCTTTTTTACAGCACCTACAATTTTACCTACGAGCTGGAAAAGGAAATAGCCTTCGAAAAGGAAGAGCTGGAGAGGGAGATTCTGCAAACGCTATTCCCGCAGGAAAGAGCAGGTGGAACGGATGCAAGTGCTCCATAAGCAACAAATAAACCGGCAGGAATTTGTAAACGCCACGGCCCGCCTGCGTTACCTGGAAATGCAGCTGCTTACCGGCGAGCAAACCTTGCAGCTGCTGCACACCACCAGCCGCGAAGAGCAGCTGGAAATTCTGGCGGCGGCCGGGTACACCCGGCTGGAGGAAGGCCTGCTGCACGCGGTGGGCTTCAACGAGCTTTTGTACCGCGCGCTGGCGGGGTTTTGCGCCGAGGCGGGGGAAATTTCCCCCTATGGCAAAGGGTATTTAAACCTGTTTCTGCTTCACTACGATTTGCACAATATTACGGCAACCGACAATTCTGTGTGGACGGGCCCGCCAAGGCATGTGGCGGAGGAAGAGGCCCCTTTGCCCGAAGCGCAGGAGCCGGTGCCGCATTTGCTGCCCATTCCCGCCGAAAGAGCCGCCCTGTACGAGCTGATGCGCCGGGGGGTGGAGGCCGAGGTGCCCCCCCGGGAGGAATTTTTTGCCGGCCTGTACCGGGGCGCCATGGAGCTGCGCCTTGAAAAAGGCCGCAAGGCGGCCCAGGAATATATGGACAGGCGTTATTTTGCAACCCTTACAGAGTGGAGCGGCCAATGGGGCGTTCCCCTGTTTGCCCAGCTGGTTGCCGTTAAAATAGATTTTTACAATATTTTGTCTGCCCTGCGCCTGCGCCGCATTCATGAAATGAATGAGAGCTACAAAACCAAAGAGGCACAGGAAATTCTGGAAAACCGCGTGCTGGTGCCGGGGGGCCTTGCCCCGCAGGAGGAGGTACTGGCCTTTTACCGCCAGCCGGTAACCCTTTTACCGGGCCTGCTGGCCGCCCAGCCCTATATGTCTTTTTTACAAACAGGGCTCGAGGCATTCGCCCGCACGGGCAAACTGCACCTGCTGGAAAAAAACATGGACGATTACACTATGCAAATGCTGCAGGCAAAGCGGGACATTCCCTATGGGCCGGAGCCCTTTATTGGTTATTTGTATGCCCGCCAAACCGAGGTGAATAATTTAAAATTAATTTTCACCGCCTGGAGCACCGCCCTTGGCAACGAAACCGCAGAGGAAAGGTTGCGCAACACCTATGTATAAAATTGCTTTTTTGGGAGACAAAAAATCCACCTCCCTGTACCAGCCTTCGGGCTTCTCGCTGTTTTGCCCCAAAAGCGCCAAGGAAACCGAGGCGGTTATAAAAGACCTGATGAAGGGGTACGATTATGCCGTTATTTTTGTTACCGAGGCAATTTACACCGGGGCACGGCCGTTTATCAACAGCCTCAACGGGCAGCTGCTGCCTTCGGTGGTGGTGGTGCCGGGCTATGGGGAAAAAGACAGCAGCGGGCTGAAACGCCTTGCTCAGCTTACCGAAAACGCCGTGGGCTTTTCCATTTAGGGGCGTTTTCCCTGTATGGCAAGGCATTTTAGCACCGCCCCGCCCGCAAGTTGTTTGCCGGAAGGAAGAAAGCGCCTTCAGTGTGCCTTGGGTTTTCTTCGGCGGCCTGCGTGCCGGTGCTGCCGCGCCGCAAAAAGGCGCCCTGCCCACCCGCCGTAAAGTATAAAGCAAAGGAAGTGTGCCTGTGGAAAAAATCATCAAAGGTGAAATCATCAAGGTGTCGGGGCCCCTGGTAGTGGCGGCCGGCATGGGGGGCAGCAAGCTGTACGATATGGTGCGCATTGCAAGCAGCGGCCTAATTGGTGAAATTATAGAAATGAGGGGCAGCGAGGCCTCCATTCAGGTATATGAGGAAACCTCCGGCATAGGCACAGGCGAAGAGGTTGTCTCCACCGGGGCGCCTTTAAGCGTAGAGCTTGGCCCCGGCCTGCTGAGCACCATGTTCGATGGCATTCAGCGCCCCTTAAGCGCTATTAAAGAGCTGGAGGGAGATTACCTCACCCGCGGGGTTCGGGTGCATGCCCTCAGCCGAAGCAAGCGGTGGAATTTTGTCGCCACCGCCAGCCCCGGCGGCGAGGTGGGCCCGGGTGATGTGCTGGGCTACGTGATGGAAACCAACACCTTCAAGCATATCATTATGGTGCCGCCGGGCTGCAGCGGAACCCTGCTTTCCATCGAAAAGGGCGAATTTTGCATTACCGATACGGTGGCTGTGGTGCAAACCCCCGCCGGGCCCTTCTCGGTAAGCATGCTGCAAAAATGGCCGGTGCGCAGGGGCCGCCCCTATGCGGCCAAGCGCATGCCCACCCAAATTCTTACCACCGGCCAGCGGGTTATCGACACCTTTTCCCGGTGGCAAAGGGCGGTACCGCCTGTATTCCCGGGCCCTTTGGCTCGGGCAAAACGGTGGTGCAGCACCAGCTGGCAAAATGGGCCAACTGCGACGTGGTGGTGTACATTGGCTGCGGTGAGCGCGGCAATGAAATGACCGATGTTATGCTGGAATTTCCCGAAATAATCGACCCTGCCACCGGCGAATCCATTATGCAGAAAACCATTTTAATTGCCAATACCTCCAACATGCCGGTGGCGGCCCGCGAGGCCTCTATTTATACCGGCATGACCATTGCCGAATATTTCCGCGACATGGGCTACGACGTTTCCCTTATGGCCGATTCCACCTCCCGCTGGGCCGAGGCGCTGCGGGAAATGTCGGGGCGGCTTAAAGAGATGCCGGGGGACGAAGGCTACCCGGCGTATTTGGGCAGCCGCCTTGCCGATATTTACGAGCGCGCGGGCATTGTAACCCCCCTTGGCAGCCACGCCAAAAGCGGCAGCGTTACCATGATAGGGGCCGTGTCGCCCCCGGGGGGCGATATATCCGAACCGGTTTCGCAGGCCACCCTGCGCATTGTAAAGGTGTTTTGGGGCCTTAGCGCCGAGCTTGCCTACCAGCGGCATTTTCCCGCCATCAGCTGGGTAAATTCCTATTCCCTTTATAGTCAACTAAGTTGAAATCCGGTTTGGAGATATGATAAAATAAAGCCATGAGCTATGATATAAAATTTCGCCGCAGTGCGATAGAGTATTGGAACGAAGGACATAGTAAAAGGGCAACGGCCAAGGTATTCAAAGTAAGCCCAACCACCTTGCAAGAGTGGAAATCGCAGCTGAAAGAAACCGGGGATATGAAGCCCAAAAAGCGCAGAGAAACATGGCGCAAAATCGAACCAACTCGGTTGAGGAAATATGTAGGAGAACATCCGGATGCTTTTTTAAGAGAAATCGCGGAAGAGTTCGGTGGCACGGATGTGGCCATATTACTGGCGCTACGCCGCTTGAAGATAACGCGTAAAAAAAACCACACTATAC
>JBKEBR010000536.1:0-3359 GCA_047973285.1 Oscillospiraceae bacterium
AGTTTTAGCGTTAAATTTACGGCCCCAAAAAGGCAGGCAGCAGGCGCGGCCCTACACGGGGCCGCGCCTGCTGCCTGCCTTTTTACTTGTTTTGTTGTAAATACCGCGTTACCTTTCAGCGCCGCCTGAATATCGAACGCTGTCCATAAATAACAGCGCTTTTGGGGTTAACACCTTTTTAGCTTTCCCAAAAATCCAGAATTGAAAACCACATTCCAATTACCCTCTTTGTGTACCGCACCATTGCCGCTTGGCGCTGCATAGGCGGCTGGTGCCCCTCTGCCTGCCATAGGCAAAAAAGAAACGGTGGGCGGCACACCCAAAACAGGCTGGTCATTTCATCTGAGGTGCATCCCACAGCTTTAATTTTTTGCCAATGCCCGCCTTTAAAGCCTTTTGATAAACCACATACCCCCATGCCACATCCTCTACCGCCATGCCGTTGATGCTTACAACAAATATCTCACTGTTGTTGCGGCGGCCAGGCTGCTTGCCCGAGGCAATGCCCCCCAGCTCCAAAATATCCTCCCGTTTCATAAACCCATCGTGAATATGGTCGAGAAAGCAGGTGCCCACAAGGCCAAGGCTATTGTGAATGGGGTAAGCGTTGCCACGTTCTTCTGCCGCCACTTCATACATGGCCCAATTGTCGGCCACTTTTTTCGCCTTTTCCACAAGAAACTCCCGGTCAATGGTAAGCAGGCCGGGCCCCAACACAACACTGCCCTCTTTAAGCCAGCTGCCTTTGATATATGGATAATCTGTGGAAGCAGAGGCTGCCACGCTTACAATATCGGCCTGCTTTACCGCTTGCTCAACCGTATCACACACCTGCACACTTTGAATTTGGGGAAACCGCTCGGCAATAAATGCCTTCATGGCTTCAATGGCCGCCACGCCCCGACCCTTAAGAAATACCGTATCAATATGGGGGCGCACCTGCATGTAGGCCATTAGCGCCGTTCGGTTTACCACCCCGGGGCCTATCAGGCACACCGAAGTGGCTTCTTGCCTTGCAAGGTATTTTGCCGCCACACCGGGCACCGCTCCGGTTCTCATTGCGCTTACAAGGTTTGCAGACAGCAATGCAAGTGGGGCGCCCGTTTCCACATTGTTGAGCATTACGGTAAGAATGGAACGGGGCAGGCCCTTTTTTCCATTTTCTTTATTGGAGCCATACCATTTTACCCCGGTCAGGTGAAACCTGCCGCCCAAATAGGCAGGCATAGCCATAAACCGTTTGTCCGGCGCATGCAGGGGCATACCGGCCACCTTGGATTCTTTGGGAAAATATATTCCCATTCCGTGTGAATTGTTGTTGGCGCCCCCCATCAAATAATCGCCTTCATATAACAATGAAAACATTTCATCCATTGTTTCAATACAGCCGTTCATATCCATCACTCCGGCTTTTACCATATCTTCTTCATTCAAATACAAAAATTCTATTTTGGTATTCTCCATACGGCAAAGGTCCTCTCCAACAATAAAATTTACTTTCGGCTTTGGCAAAAAGGCGGGCGGGCAGGCTTGCCATTCTGCCTAATAAGCCAGTTAGTATATTTCAAGCAGCGCTTTTTCTGTAAGCGGCAAAAACGCATCTGCAAAAACATCTTTCCCAAGTTCAGCGGCCTCTTGTGCCATTTTGGGAAGAAGCTTTTCATCAATGCCTGCGTCTCGAAGGCGCGCGGGTAAACCAAGGCGGGCAAAAAGCTCTCTGGTTTTGGAAATGGCAAGCTTCGCCGCCTCCATTTTATCCATACCGGCAGGGTCAACATCAAACGCAGCCTTTAAATAATCGGTATACCGGTAGGCGTTTTCGTCGCGAAGCATCCAGGTAAGCCAGGCAGGAATAATTATTGCAAGCCCCACGCCATGGGTAATATCGTAGTAGGCAGAAAGCTCGTGTTCCATTTTGTGCATGCTCCAGGCCACGGGGTTCCCCTTGGTTAAAAGGCCATTAATGGCCCAGCAGCAAGCCCACATAATATTGGAGCGGGCCTCATAATTGTCCGGCTCGTCGTAAGCAATAGGGCCGTAGTGCACCAGGGTTTTCAGAAGCGCTTCTCCAAAGCGTGCCTGCAAATAGGCCTGCGGCACATTGCTGAAATAAGATTCTATCACATGGCTGATGGCATCGGCCACCCCTGCTGCCGTTTGGCTTTTTGGCATGGTAAAGGTGAATTCCGGGTTTAAAAATGATACCTTCGGGCGCATATCCGGGCTGGAATAACCATATTTCTCGTTGGCGTCCAACCTGCTGATAACCGAGCTGGTGGACATTTCAGACCCGGCCGCCGCCAGCGTTGGCACGGCAATTACCGGCAGCACCTTGCCCAGCGGCACCTTTTTACTGATAATATCCCATGGGTCTCCTTCATAATAAAAGGTAGCAGCTATCGATTTTGCGCAGTCAATCGAGCTGGCGCCGCCTATGGGCAGCAGCAAATCGCATCCTTCCCGCCGGGCTGTTGCAAGCCCCTCCAGAACAGAATCCAGCTTTGGGTTTGGCGCAACCCCAGAAAGTTCGGCATAGTCGATACCGCTTTCCTTCAGCCTTTCCACTACGGCATTATATGCCCCGTTCTTTTTAATGCTGCCGCCGCCGTACACAAGCAGCGGTTTTTTTCCGTATTGTTTCACCGCATCTGCCAGCGTTTGAAAACAGTTTTTCCCGAAATTTATTTTGGTTGGTACATAATATAAAAAATTTTTCATATTGCAGTGGCCTCTACTTTCTATAAATAATATATTTAGTCTAAAACAGATTGCTTATATTCTTTTATCAACTCAACCAGCTTTTCGGGCTGGTCGTACAGGCTAATAATAGAGCTTCCCACGAAAAACCCGTTGCCGCCCGCTTCCTTTACACGGCGGGCATCGCCGGGGTCTTTAATATCGGCCCCGCAATAAATGGGTTCCGACACCTTTCTTTCCCGCAGGTAGCTTATGCAGTCGGATAGTTTCTCAAAACCGGGCTTGGCTGTTTGCTGGCCCGTAAGAAAAGCCTGCATATAGGTAAAACCATCGGTATTAATGCAGCGCTGGATGTCATCCTCTTTCATTTGGTAGTTAACGGCACGTGCCAGTTTAACGCCATAGGCCCGAAAAAGCGCCAGGGCCTGTTCATCATGCAAATCGCCCGAAATAATATTGCGAATACCGGCGGCCTTGCAGAAGGCAGCCAGTTTTTCTGCTCCCACCGCCATAATAACCTCGTGGTACAGCAGCAAAAACAATTCTGTTTCAGGGTGCTTTGCCGCTAAATTTTTAATATTTTCCAGATATACGTTGTAATCATGGCAATTGGCAAAGGCCTTGTGCATCAGGTCCTGACTAAAAGGACCATCACGGTAAGG
>JBKEBR010000537.1:0-1505 GCA_047973285.1 Oscillospiraceae bacterium
AATTGCCTGTATGCCAAAGGCTGTTTCTTCCAGCCCAAGCAGCTTCCCACAGAGCCCCCCGCAGTCATCAGGCAGTTTTGCCGGTACCACGGCACTCTTTGGCCGGGGCATCGCCGTTGCGGGTCTGTTCATTTCTTAAGGTGTGAGGTGCTTTGGTTGGCGTAGCCGGCGCGCACAATGCCAATAAGGCGGCCGGAGTATCAGGGTAAATGGATACTCCGGCCGCCTTATTGACAAGTATGTTTGAACCCAAAGGTCAAAAACAATAGGTTACCCTACGAAAGCACCGTTTTGCTTTAAACGGTTTTGCAGGGCCGCGGTGTTTATGCCGCTTACCGGGCTGCCGGTTTCATAGGCAAGGGCCGCCGCTTCACCAGCGGCCTGGCCCAAAGTACACACAATGGGCATAATGCGAATAGACGCCTGGGCTTCGTGTGTGGCTGAAATGCACCGCCCCGCCACCAGCAGGTTGGTTGCCTTTTGGGGAACCAAACTGCGGTAGGGTATTGTGTAATACTCTCCCGGCTGAAAGTAGTAGTGGCTGGTACCTGTTCCCTCGGGGTTGTGAATGTCAATGTCATAATTGCCGGCCGCAATGGCGTCCTCGAAGCGGACACAGGCTTTTAAATCCTCCTCAGTAAGCAGATATTCGCCATCAATCATGCGGCTTTCCCGTATGCCAATGTAAGCGGCGCTTGTTGCCAACTGGGCATTTTTAAATGCCGCAAATTCCTTTTTCAGGTATTCCAACAGCTCTATCATTTGTTCCCGGGCTTCCATTTCGGCAATGCTCACATCAAAAATATCCACAGGGCTGCGTTTTATAATACGGGTGGAATTGAAGTGCACCATACCGTTTACCATGGTGTTAAATATCAGCACATCCTCCCGCGGGTTTTGAATGCGGCCCGTTTGGCGGGCCTGTTGGTAAAGCCGGTTGATTTCAGCGCGGTCGATGACCTCTGTGTTTACGTTCACCACCCGGAAGCACAGGGTCATGGGCTGGCACAATTCGTCCTGCGGCCGGCCCAGGCGGAAAGGGCAGCCGCTGAAAGCCGCAAGGTCGGCATCACCGGTGCAGTCAATGAAATAATCGGCAAAAAAGGGCATTAGGCCTGCGGAAGTGGCGCACTGAAGGCTTTCCAGCTGGCCGGCCGCTATTTTCACCTGGCATACCGAGGCGTGGAACAACACAGTTACTCCCGCTTTGGCAAGCATCCGGTCCAGCACCAGCTTGAGATATTCCTCATGGAAAACAGGGCCTTTGGCAGCGCCCAGGGCCGCCAGGTGCTGGTATATCTCGTTGAAAATGCCACTGCTCAAATCCAGGCGCTGCAGTTTTCCATTTTGCTTTACCATGGTGTGCCAGTCCATAAAAGGGTTTACCAGGTTTTGGGCCGGCGCGCCGCCCAGCGCGCCGCCTTCCTCCAAAAGCAGTACCCGCCGGCCGGCACGGGCCGCCGCAAGTGCGGCTGCGCAGCCGGCAAAACCGCCCCCGGCCACAA
>JBKEBR010000538.1:0-10696 GCA_047973285.1 Oscillospiraceae bacterium
CTGTAGGTGCCAATGGCGAACGCCCGGCTGCTGCCGGGCACCAGCACCCTTGCGGCAATGGCCTGCTGGCCCCCCTGCCCCGCCGTAACGCTGAACGCATCCACCTCGATGACAATATTTTCAGACAAAATGGACTTGATTTGGTCGGCAGGGCCTATCAGGGTAACATTGACCTCGTTGTTTTCGGGGGCAATGGCAAGGCCCTTGGGAATGTTGACCACCCGTATGCTGGTGGTGGGCAGCTGGAAGGTTTTCTGCGCCATGCCGGTGGTGTCGAAGGTTACAATAACCGACTTCAAGCCGTCGTAGTTTTTCAGTTCCTTGCGCAGGCTGATGGGGAATTCATAGGTTTTGCCCATTTCAAACTGGGAAAGGTCGATATAGCCAATTTCGTACTGCTGTATTTTGTCGAGGTCTGCGGGCTCGCCCGCAACGGTAATGGCGCTTACCGAAAGGCTCATTTGCTGCTGCAGCCACTCGGTGTCGAAGCCGGTGGGCTGGCCGGTAAGCCCCACGGAAATGGGAATTTCCCGCACCTCCAAAATGGGCACCGTAACCTCCACCTCGGAAACCGAAAGGGTGTAGGGGGTAAGGGTAAGCTCGTTGCCCGCGGCGTCCAGCAGGCGCACCCGCACCCCGGTGTAAATGCGGCTCTCGCTGCGCACCTCCTCGTCGGAGATGACGGCCACCGCCTGGTCTACCTTTTCCACCTCGCTTTGCGGGCCGGAAATTTCCACCGAGGTGGAAGAGAGCACCAGCGTGTCCTTAAAAAAGCCCTCGGCCGCCTCTATGCCGGGCGCCTTGCCGGTAATTGGCAGGCTTTTTGTGTCGGTGTACTCGAATTGCAGGGTAACCGTTTCGGGGCTTACCCCTTCAATTTGGAAATCGCTCAGCGCGTAGTTTCTGGCGTCCAGCCGCAATTCATAGGTGCCGGGCCCGTCTACCGCGCTGTAATCGGGAAACACCGAAACGTCGCTGGCGCTGACATTCCAGGGAACGGAATTGCCCTTTAAGTCAATTGTTGCGTTGCCCGGCTTTTCCCCCACCAGCACAAGGCCCTGGTTTTTATAGGTGTCTTCCCCTTCGCGGTAGCTGATGGAAACCGTGCGGGTGAAGGTGTTGGCCTCGCTTTTGGAAACAAAGCCGGCAATGATAATCCATATAAGCACCGAAAGCAGCAGCGCCGCCAGCAAAAGAACGGCGTTGGGGGTAAGAAACTTGCGCTCATTTTTTTTCATTGTTTCTGAACCTCCTCAGCCGTTCGCGCAGGGCGCCCCTGCTTTTTTTGGCCGGCTCTGCCTTGGGGGGAATAATTTCGCTCACCAGCAGGTTGAACAGGTTCTGCCTGTCCAGCCGGCGAATCAGCACACCGTTTTTCGCGAGGGAGATAATGCCGCTCTCTTCACTTACCACCACCACAATGGCGTCGGAATTTTCGCTCATGCCAAGGGCCGAGCGGTGGCGGGTACCCATATCCTTGCTGATTTCGAGGTTGTTGGACAGCGGCAAAAAGCAGCCCGCCGCCTCAATGCGGCCCTGGCGTATTACCACGGCGCCGTCGTGCAGGGGGGTGCCGGAGTAAAAAATGGTGGTGAGCACCTCCACATTCACATCGCTGTGCAGGGGGGTGCCGGTTCGAATAATTTCCACCAGGTTGGTGCCCCGCTCCAGCACAATAAGGGCCCCCACCCGCTTGTCGCCCATGTTTTCGGCGGCGTCGCACAGGGCCACAATGGCGGTTTCCCACTGGCTGCGGGCTTCGTCGTCCATCTCTTTGGTTTTAAAAATGCGTGCAAAGGCCCAGTTTACGCCGCCCACCTGCTCCAGCGCGCGGCGAAGCTCGGGCTGGAAAATAACCGCCAGCACCACAATGCCAAACTGTACCACCGCCTGCAAAATAAATTGCAGCACCCGCAGCTCGGCCGCTATGGCAATGGCATACGAAATCAATAAAACTAAAATACCGTAGGCCAGCTGCTGGGCCCGCGTGTGCCGCACCAAAACAATTACTTCGTAAATAAGGAAGGCAACAATTAAAATATCCACAACGTCGGCCGGCTTGATATTCACAACCAGATATACCAGCTGCGACCAGAACTGGCCCAGAAAGTTCAAAATGTTAGACACCAAATGCCTCCTTCTTACCGCATTACGAATATATAATCATACCACGTATGGCGTATGAACTCAAATACTTTTGCCGGTTTTGCGCGGCGGCGGGCCGCAGCCGGGCCAGTTAAAAAAACGGTGCGGCCCGGCCCCGGGGCACGGGCGGGCACGCAGGCCCTTGGGCGGCGCACCGCCGGGGCGGCACGCCCCTTTACAACGGCTGCAACAGCGCCACGCAGTGGGCGGCAATGCCCTGCCCCGCGCCGGTAAAGCCAAGGCCCTCTTCGGTGGTTGCCTTTACCGAAACGCTGCCGGGCTGCAGGCCAAGCGCACCGGCAATGTTGGCCCGCATGGCGGGAATGTGCGGGGCAAGCTTTGGCGCCTGGCACAAAAGGGTGGCGTCTATGTTGCCCACCGCAAAGCCCGCCTCGCCCACAATTTTGCCCACCCTTTGCAGCAGCACCAGGCTGTCGGCATTTTTGTAGGCGGCATCGCTGTCGGGGAAATGGCTGCCAATGTCGCCAAGGGCGGCGGCGCCCAGCAGCGCGTCGGCCACCGCGTGCAAAAGCACATCGGCGTCGGAATGGCCAAGCAGGCCCTTTTCGTAGGGAATCGCTGCCCCGCCTATAATAAGGGGGCGGTTTTCCACCAGCTTGTGTACGTCGTACCCGTGCCCTATGCGCAGCTGCATGGTTTGCTTCTCCTTTGTGCCCGGCAAATCCTGCGGGGTGGTTATTTTGTAGTTGGCCTCGTCGCCCTGTACAAGGCGCACCGGCAGCCCCGCCGCCTCCATAACCATACAGTCGTCGGTAAAGGCTGCGTAATGTTGCTGCGGCACCGCCTGCAGGGCTTTTAAAAACGCCTGCCGCCCAAACACCTGCGGGGTTTGCACCGCCGCAAGGCTTTGGCGGGGGGGCGTTGCCGTTACCAGCCCCCCGCTTGCCTGCTTAATGGTATCTTTCACGGCAACGGCGGGGGCGGCGGCGCCGGTTTCGAAGGCGGCCAGCACCGTGCGCTCTATAAGCGGGCCGCTTACAAAGGGGCGGGCCCCGTCGTGAATGGCCACATACTGCGCCCCGCCACAGGCGGCCACCCCGGCGGCCACCGAAGCGGTGCGGGTGGCGCCCCCCCGCACAACTTGCAGCGGCTTTTGCAGGGGTTTTTCTTCAAAAAGCCGCCGCACGGCGGGCAGGTTTTGCCCTGCCACCACCACCAGGCTTTGAATGTGGGGGCTTGCCGCCAGCGCCTCTGCCGCCAGCAGCAAAACCTCGCGCCCTTCTATTTTAAAAAACAATTTGTCAAACCCCATACGGGCCGAGCAGCCCGCCGCAACAATTACGGCGGCAACGTTGTTTTGCTGTTTCATGCAGTCTCCCGCGCCGGCGGCCGGGGCCGCAGCGCTTATTTTATGCCTTTTGTTTGCCGCCGTTTTGCGGCGGGCTGTTCACAGGTGTGCCACCAAGGGTACGTTGATCTCCATACTTATTTAATAATACCGCTATTGGAGGGGGCGCGCAAGCCATGTTTACCGGCCACACCGCCGCCAACGCGGGAAAAGCCGCGTTTTTTTGCACCGCAAAGAAAGCCCCGGGCTTTGCCTTTTACCCTTGCATATATTTGGCCGCCGGGTGTAGAATAACTGGTATGGCTTTGGGCGCAAAGGTATATACAGGCATTTGGGCCACGCCCGGGCCTGCACCTGCGGCGTGTTTTTGTGGGGGGATTTGTTGTGTCGCTTTCATTGCTGAACCAAATTGTTGTTATTTTTTTGCTTGCCGCTGCCGGGTATGCCGCCCGCAAAAGCAATATATTGAACCAGCAAACCCAGCTGGGGCTTTCAAACATTGTACTGAACCTCGCCATTCCCGCCTCCATATTGGCGTCTGCCGCAAAACCGCTGGAGGCCAAAAATTTCACCGTGGTAATCACCATATTAATTGGCGCCGTGGTGTATTATCTTTTTTCCATTTTTATGGCAAACCTGCTTAGCCGGCTGATGAAGCTGCCGCGAGGGCGGGGAACTATTTTCACCCTGCTGGTGGCTTTCGCCAACGTGGCCTTTATAGGCTACCCGGTTATTTCCATTTTTTTGCCCGAAAACGGAATTTTTTTCGCCTCCTTCTATGTCATTATTTTCAACCTTTCGTTTTTCACCTATGGCGTTGCCACCACCTCCACCGGGGAAAAGCTTTCTCCCCTTGCCATTTTTGGCAACATAAACAACATTGCCGCCTTTGTTATGGTTGTGCTGTACCTGCTGCAAATTCGCTTTCCCGCCCCGGTGCAGCAAACGCTGGAGCTTTTGGGCAACCTTAGCACCCCGCTGAGCATGCTGGTAATAGGCAGCATGCTGGCCACCATTAAGCTGCGCCAACTGTTTGCCACCCCCACCCTGTATTTTATTTCTTTTTTGCGGCTGCTGGTTTTACCCACCCTGGTTTTTTTGGTTTTGCGCTGGCTTGGCATCACGGGAGACGCCGCCACCGTACTTTTAATTGTTTCGGGGCTGCCCAGCGCCAGCGTTACCGTTATGATTGCCGAAAAAAACAACGCAGAGCCGGAATATGCCACCAAGGGTGTGTTGCTGAGCACCATTTTATTTATGGCAACGGTGCCCTACCTTGCCTTTTTGCACGGCCTGCTGTAGCCCGGCCCCCCTCTCTCGCAAATATCAAAAAAGGCACAGCCGCGGCTGTGCCTTTTGCATTGGCCGCCGCTTTGCAAAAGCCCGGTTGCTTTTTGCGGGGCCAGCACGTATAGTATATATAGCGGGCCTGCGGACACAAAATGAGAATTTTACCGTTGTATTTTTACTTTAAAAAAGAACAGGATGGACTTGTTGTATGTGGATCTATTTTTTTATTTTCTTTGCCAAAATTATTGAGGTATCCCTTGCAACGGTGCGCATTGTGCTGGTAAACCGGGGCGAAAAGCTAAAGGGCGCCTGTATTGGCTTTTTTGAAGTGATGATTTGGGTAATTGTGGTAAGCAATGTGCTGGACGGCATTCGCGAAGACCCCATAAAGCTGGTGGTATACTGCCTTGCCTTTTCAATGGGCAATTACCTTGGCGTATTGCTGGAGGGCAAACTTGCCATTGGCACCGCCTTTATGCAGGTGGTGGTGGGCACCGAGGAAAAGGACGCCTTAAGCGAGGCGCTTCGGGGCAAGGGCTTTGGCGTTACCACCATTGTGGGCCACGGCAAAGACGGCCCGGTGGACGTGCTGATGATTTACCTCAAGCGCAAATGCGTGCCCGAGGCCACCACGTTGATTCGGGAATATTCCCCCAAAGCCCTGATTACGGTAAACGACGTGCGGCAGCTGCGCAACGGCTATATTCGCAAATAAAAAACGGCGGGCAAAGGAAATTTTCCCGCCGGCCAAACCGCAAATAAAAATGTATTTGAAAACACCGGCGCCAAAGTGGTATACTGAAAATACCGTATAGGGCGGGGGCAGTTTATAGCGTATATTAAAGTCAGCCGTGGGCAGCAGCGGCTAGAACTGGAATGGTAAGCCTATACACACGTTTTGTGTGCATAGGCTTTTTTATTTTTTAGGGGTGATTTCATGCCGGGTTTTATCGCAGTTTCGGTTATCGCGTTCGTCAGCACAAACATTGACAATATTTTTGTTATGATGCTGCTTTACTCTCAGGTAGGCGGCAATTTTAAAAAAAGCCATTTGGTGGCAGGCCAGTACCTTGGGCTGGGCCTGTTGGTTCTGGTAAGCCTGCTGGGCGCTGTGGGCCTGCATTTTGTGCCGCAGCAATATATTGGGCTGCTTGGCTTTGTTCCCATTGCTTTGGGGCTTAAGGAATGGATTTCCTACAAAAGGACCGCCGGGAAGGCAGCCCCGCCGGAAAACACGGCCAAGCCCGAAGCTATGGAAAAAAGCGCGGCGCAAACCCAGGCCTCAAGTAGGCGGGGCAGGCCGCAGGCCCCTCTGCTGAAAGCCAAAACCGCCCTGGCAAAAATAATAAAGCCGGAGGTTTTTACGGTTACGCTTGTGACGGTGTCAAACGGCGCCGACAACATCGGCGTTTATGTTCCCCTGTTTACCGGGTACACAGTGGGGCAAGTTGCCGCAACCCTTGTTGTATTTTCCCTCATGATGGCGCTGTGGTGCTTTGGGGGCGGCAAAATGGCAAACCTGCCCGGTATAAAATTGGCAATTCAAAAATACAGGCATATTGCGGTGCCTGTCATCTTCGTTGCCCTTGGAATATATATTCTGTTGAAAAGCTGCCTTGCGGGCAGGCCGTAGCCAAACGAAAAAACAAACTTTATAAAGGCGGTGCCGGGCACCCAAAGGGCGGCAGCCTTCAAATTTTTAATAGAAAGGCCCAAAAGGCTACGCTTTACAGCTTTTCATTTTCCAGCTTTTCAAGCACCACAAACGCGGTGGCAAAGCCGCCCTCGTGGGTAATGCTGAGGTGGGCGGCCAGGCCGTTTTGCAGGCAAAAAGCCTTGGCCGTGCCCGAAAAGGCAAAATAAGGGGCCCCGTTTTCGCGGCGCAGGGCAGCTATATCGGCCAGGGCGTACCCGCCAAGGCCCACCCCCGCGGCCTTCAAAAAAGCCTCTTTGGCGGCAAAGCAGGCGGCGGCGCTTTCGGCGGCGCGCCTTGGGCCAAGGGCGCCGAACAGGGCCAGCTCCTCTGCGGCGTATACCCGCTTTGCAAAGCCCTCGGTTTGCATGCTCTTGGCAACGCGCTCCACCGTTGTACAATCTACCCCTATGCCGTACACCACAGCCCCTGCCCCCTTTCCTTTTTGTTTTATTATAGCAGGGCGGGCGGGCTTGTCAAAACCATTTGCGCATGCTATAATTTGCAGCAAACGCAAGGATAAAGGAAAGTAACCGGTTTGTGCCGCTTGTAGGCCATGCCTATTGCAGAGAGGGTTGCCCCGGCTGTAAGCAACCTGCGGCTGCCCCGGCGAAGTTCCCTTTGGAGCGGTTTGGCTGAAAAAAGCAGTAGGCCAAAACGGGCAGCCCCCGTTACAGGGCGGCGGGCGTATTTTGCGGCAGCATGCAAAACGCGTTTGAGGTGTTTGCCCTTTGGGCGAAAATATGGGTGGTACCGCGGAGTGAACAGCTTCGTCCCTGGTGTTGTGGGGGCGTGGCTTTTTTTATTGCCCGCCCCCGGCTGTAAAAAGTAAAACCGCAGAAGCATTTCTGCAAAAGGAGAGAAAACATGAAGGACGCACTGGGCAAAATTAAACAAGAGGCCACCGCCCAAATTCACGCCGCGCCGGGCGAGGCCGAGCTGGAGCAGCTGCGGGTTCGCTTTTTGGGCAAAAAGGGCGAGCTTACCGCTATTTTGAAACAAATGGGCAGCCTTTCTGCCGAAGAACGGCCTGTCATTGGCGCTTTGGCCAACGAGGTGCGGGAGGAAATAGACGCCCTGCTGCGCACCCGCGCCAAAGAGCTGGCCGAAGCGGGCCTGCAAAGCCGCCTTGCGGGCGAAACCATAGACGTTACCCTGCCCGGCAAGCGCCCGCCCCAGGGCAAGCGGCACCCCTTTGCCACGGTGCTAAGCGAGCTGGAGGAAATATTTTTGGGCATGGGCTTCAGCGTTGTGGCCGGGCCCGAAATTGAATACGACAAATACAACTTCGAGCTTTTGAACATGCCCCGCAGCCACCCCTCGCGCGACACGCAGGACACCTTCTATATCACCGAAAACATTTTGCTGCGCACCCAAACCAGCCCCATGCAGGTGCGCACCATGCTCGCGCAAAAGCCCCCCATTCGCATTATTTGCCCCGGGCGGGTGTACCGCAGCGACCCGGCCGACGCCACCCATTCCCCCATTTTCCACCAAATAGAGGGGCTGGCGGTAGACAAGGGCATTACCTTTGCCAATTTGAAGGGCACCCTGAACGCCTTTATCAAGCACCTGTACGGGCCCGAAACCAAAACCCGCTTTCGCCCCCACCACTTTGCCTACACCGAGCCCTCGGCCGAAATGGACATGAGCTGCTTTAAGTGCGGCGGCAAGGGCTGCTCTTTGTGCAAGGGCGAGGGCTGGATAGAAATACTGGGCTGCGGCATGGTAAACCCCGTTGTGCTGGAAAACTGCGGCATCGATTCGCACGAGTACAGCGGCTTTGCCTTTGGCATGGGCCTTGAGCGCATTGCCATGATGCGGTACGACATAGACGACATGCGCCTTTTGTATGAAAACGACCTGCGCTTTCTGCGCCAATTTTAAGGGGAGATGACTGTATGAAAATGCCATTGAAGTGGGCGCAGGAGTATGCCAAATTCAACTGCTCCCCACAGGAATTTGCCGACAGAATGACCATGAGCGGCAGCAAGGTAGAGGGGTTTGAAACCGAAGCCGACCACATGGAAAATGTTGTAATTGGCCGCATTGCGGCCATGGAGCGCCACCCCGACAGCGACCATTTGTGGGTTTGCCAGGTGGAAATTGGCGGGGGCCAAACGGTGCAAATTGTTACCGGCGCCCAAAACCTTGCGGTGGGCAACCTTTGCCCCGCGGCCCTGCACGGGGCAAAGCTGCCAAACGGCATGGAGATTAAACGGAGCAAGCTGCGCGGGCTGGAAAGCAACGGCATGCTGTGCAGCCTTGGCGAATTGGGCCTTACCGCCCACGATTTCCCGAATGCGGTGGAGGACGGCATTCTGGTGCTGGACGAAGACGCCCCCCTCGGGCAAAACGCCGCCATAGCCCTTGGCATGGATGATTATTCCGTTGAATTTGAAATAACCCCGAACCGCCCCGACTGCCTTTCGGTGCTGGGCCTTGCCCGCGAGGCCGCCGCCACCTTTAAGGTGCCCTTTGAACACAGGGCCCCCGTTGCCCCCGCGGGCCAGGGCAACGCCGCCGGGCTGCTGAAGGTAAAGGTAGAGGCCCCCGGGGCGTGCAGCCGGTATTCCGCCGCCATTGTGGAAAACGTGCGGGTAAAGCCCAGCCCCCGCTGGCTGCGCGAGCGCCTGCGGCTGTGCGGCGTGCGCCCCATTAACAACATTGTAGACATTACCAACTACGTAATGCTGGAATACGGCCAGCCCATGCACGCCTTTGATTACGCCTATGTAAACGGCGCCTCCATTACCGTGCGGTTTGCAAAGCCGGGCGAGGGCATTATGACGCTGGACGGCACCGAGCGCCCCCTGGACGAAAAAATGCTGGTAATTGCCGACGAAAAGGGCCCCGTGGCCATTGCCGGCATTATGGGGGGCGAATTCAGCGGCGTGTACGAAACCACAAACCGCATTGTGTTTGAAAGCGCCTGCTTTGACGGCCCCACCGTGCGCGGCGCCAGCAAGCGGCTGGGCCTGCGCACCGAGTCCTCCGGCCGGTTTGAAAAGGGCCTGAACCCCGACAACGCCGGCCCCGCCCTGCGCCGCGCGCTGGAGCTGGTGCAGCAGCTGGACGCGGGCGATATTGTGAGCGGCGTGCTGGACGACTACCCCACCCCCCGCACCCCCCGCACCATTGCCTTTAAGCCCGCCTCCATCAACGCCCTGCTGGGCATTGAAATAAGCCGCGGGCAAATGGAGGAAATTCTGCTTCCCCTTGGGTTTGCCATAGAGGGCGACAGCGTGGTGGTACCCACCGCCCGCTACGACGTAAGCCGCACCTGCGACTTGGCCGAAGAGGTGGCCCGCTTTGTGGGGTACAACAACATTCCGGCGGCCAGCCTGCGGGGCACCGCCAACGCCGTGCCCACCCCCCGGCAAATTTTTGACAAAAAGGTGGCCGCCACCCTTACCGGCTACGGCTTTTGGGAATGTGAAACCTTCAGCTTTTACAGCCCCAAAAATTTCGATTTAATTCGCCTGCCCGCCGAAAGCCCGCTGCGCAGCGCCCTGCAGCTGATGCACCCGCTGGGCGAGGATACCTCGATTATGCGAACCACCGCCCTGCCCAGCATGCTGGAGGTGGTGGGGCGCAACTGGGCCGCCCGCACCGAAAGCGCCGCTTTGTACGAGCAGGCCACCGAGTACCTGCCCGCCGAAAACGCCGAGGACTTGCCCGCCGAGCTGCAAAAAATTATACTGGCGGCCTATGGCCCCGAATGGGACTACCTGGCCGTAAAAGGCGCCGTGGAAGGGCTGTTTGCCACCGCGGGCGTAGAAAACTACGAGGTGGTGCCCGCCACCGAAGGCACCACCTACCACCCCGGCCGCTGCGCCCGCGTGTACCTTACCCAGCGGGAGGGCAAAGAGTGGCGGCGGGGCGAGCTGCTTGCCACCCTGGGCGAAATTCACCCGCAGGTGGCCGCCAATTACGGCATTAAACCCCGGGTGGTAGCGGCAGACATTGACCTTGGCGTGTTGTTTTTTGCCCGGGGCAAAACACCCCAGTTTACCCCGCTGCCCAAATTCCCGGCCATTACCCGCGACCTTGCCCTGGTGGCCCCCACTGAAACGCTGGCCGCCGACATTGCGGGCCGCATACGGGCCGCCGCCGGCAAGCTGCTGGAAACCCTTACCCTGTTTGACGTGTACACCGGCGAGCGGATTGGCACGGGCAAAAAAAGCCTTGCCTACAGCCGTGTGCTGCGCGGGGAAAACGCCACCCTTACCGACCAGGACGCCGACCGGGTTGTTGGC
>JBKEBR010000539.1:0-2029 GCA_047973285.1 Oscillospiraceae bacterium
ACCTTTCCACCCCTATGTTTTCTGAATAATTTGCTGTTGTTTTCCTTTTCAAGCAAGGGGCCCCGGTTTTTGCCGGGGCCCCTTGCTTATTTTATTGCAAAACAAACCCCACATTTTATGCGGGGTTTGCTGTTCTGGCTGCCGCGTGCTGTACAGTGCAGCCAACAGCGGCCTTTTCTTTTGCGGCGGCAAGGCGGCAAAAAAAGCACCTTACCGGCTTTGCCCGGCAAAGGTGCTTTTGCTGCTGCTTTTATTCCACGGCGCACATGGTGCCGCCGCCCACTATAACGTCGCCATCGTACAGCACCACAGCCTGCCCTTTTGAAATGGCGCGCTGCGGCTCGTCAAAGGTTACCCGCAGGGTACCGTCCTCCAGCTGCTCTGCCACGGCGGGCTGCTCCGGCTGCTTGTAGCGAACCTTCGCCTTTACCCGCACCGGCCCCTCCAGCTTTTCCATCGCAATCAGGTTGACGTCTTTTGCCACCAGCGACCTTGAAAATAAATTCTCCCGCTCTCCAATAACCACCGTGTTGTCCTCGGGCGAAATGGAGCAGACGTACAGCGGCTTTGGCGCGGCAATGCCAAGCCCCCGCCGCTGGCCAACCGTGTAATGAACAATGCCCTTGTTTTCACCAAAGTCTTTTCCATCCACCCCAACAAACCGGCCTTTTTCAAAGGTTTCGCCGGTATATTGCTGAATAAACCCCGGGTAATCGCCATCCAGCACAAAGCAAATGTCCTGGCTGTCGTGCTTTTGGGCATTGGCAAACCCATGGCGGCGGGCAATTTCACGCACTTCGGTTTTTCGAAACGCCCCCAGCGGGAATAAAGTGTGGGCCAGCTGCTCTTGTGTAAGCGAGTAAAGAACATAGCTTTGGTCTTTGCTTTCGTCCACGCCTTTTTTCAGCAAATACCGGCCTGCTTCGGCGCTGTATTCCACCCGCGCATAGTGGCCGGTAACAATATAGTCCTGGTGCAGCTCCCGCGCATGGTTGAGCAGCTGTTCGAATTTAATATAACGGTTGCAGTCTATACAGGGGTTCGGGGTTTCGCCGTTTTTATAAGCCTCTATAAAACGGCCAATTACCTGCTCGTTAAACTCCTGCGAGTAATTGAGAATATAAAAGGGCATGTTCATGCCCTCCGCCACCTGGCGGGCGTCCTCGGAATCTTTCAGGGAGCAGCAGCTGCGCTCCCACCCCACGCCAATATCCTCGTTTTCAAAAAGCTTCATGGTTATGCCGGTGCACTCATAACCGCCTTCCATCATTAAATGTGCGGCCACCGAACTGTCCACTCCGCCACTCATTGCAATAAGCGCTCTGCTCATAATTTTTTCTGACACTACCTGCCCTTTACTGTAAAATACGGTGCATTTTTTGTGTACCAACCCTATTATAGCGAATTTGCAGCCATATTGAAAGGCGGCGGCTGAAAATAGCAGCGCTTTTTGCCCCGGTGCCTGCCCTTTTTTGCTGGTTTGCCCTTTTACCGTGGCTGTGGGCCCGGCCCCAAAATTGCTGTTTGGGCAAAGCGCCACATGGCGCACAATGCAACACATTTTATGAAAAAAACTTTCTTTACAGTATGCCGTTATTTTTTATTTATCCTTTTTCTCTTTTCAAAAATATCACAGTTCTTGGCGCGGCACAATAGTTGACTTTGTCAAGTATTGTGCTACACTTGACAATAATACTTTGGCAAAAGAGGGCTTTTTATGAATTTGGAACAAATTTCTCCCATTGTTAAAATGCGGAAATTCAACCGCTTTTACACCAACCTGCTTGGGCTTTTGAACCGGCACCTGCCGGATACCGAATTTTCCCTTACAGAAGCGCGCATTTTATATGAAATTGGGGCAGCAACCCCCTGCTCGGCAAGCGAGTTGACACAGCGGCTGACCATTGACCCCGGTTATTTGAGCCGGATATTGAAAAGGTTTGAGAAAAAGGGGCTTGCCCTGCGCACACAGTCGAAAGAAGACGGGCGCCTGTACTTTATCTCCTTAACCGCGCTGGGCAAAGAAACG
>JBKEBR010000540.1:0-6133 GCA_047973285.1 Oscillospiraceae bacterium
AACCAAATTGGCGGGCGCTTGCCGGTGTGAGAACGCCGCCGCTTTTAAAAATTAAAAATATGTGAAGATAGAGGGGTTCCGGGCAAAATTGCCCGGAACCCCTCTATCATTTATTTTCTACCTGCCCTGCCGTTTGCCTTTTCCGCGTTGGCGGCCCGGGTGCCGTGCGGGCCGTGCCAAAGTTTTTTTCGGCCACTTTTGTGCCAAGCCGCGCCTTTGGCCTTCTATTGCAATATTTCGAGTATCTCTTTCAAATCGTCCACACGGTGCAGCGCCTGCGGCGCTTCGGCGCCGTGCACCGCCACCGTGGAAAACCCATTGCCTGCCCCGCCTGCAATATCGTCCCGCGGGTTGTCCCCTATCATCCATACCTCGGGGCTGCCCGCCATTTCTTTTGCCATTTGGAATATTTCGGGGCGGGGCTTTTCAAACCCCGCCTTGCCCGATACCAGCACCCCGGAAAGATAGGGCATAAGCCCAAGTGCGGCAATAATTTCCCCAAGCTCGGGGAAATTATTGCTGAGAATGTAGTTCCGGTACCCTCTTTTTTGCAGCGCCGCAAGGGTTGCAATGGCGTCGGGGTAAAGGGTATACCGCCCCGGCTGCAAAACAAGCCCCCGCAGGGCCGGGGCCGCCCGCTTTGCCTGCCCGGGGCTGAACCCGCAGCCAATGTACATCTCTTCAAAGTTTTTTTCGCAATGGGCCCACCAGGCCCCTTTTGCAAGCAGGCTGCGGGTGTCGCCCGAGGGCATGGTAAACCATGGCAGGCAGGCGGCATGCAGATTTTCCACCAGCGCCTCTTTGGAAAGCGGCTGCTCCGGCACAAGGGCCGCCGCGGCCTCTAGGGCGGCATCAAACCATACAATGTCGGGCAGGGTAAGGGTACCGTGAAAATCCCAAAACAGGGCGGGCTTTGGCAGCAGCAGGGTTTGCAGCTCCTGATAGCTGTACAGGCTGGAAAGCACCTGGCACAAAGCCTTTTTGGAAAGCCTTTGGGGCAGCCCAACACGGTTCAACAACTCGCGCCGCCTTTCGGCGCTGCCCGCCGTGCCCGAAATGCCCAGCTGGTACAAATGGATATAGGTAATTTCCTCCCCTGTTTTGGCGCCGCACTCTTTTACGCCTGCCTGCTGCAAGGCCGCGCACAGCACCGGCAGTGGCATGCCCTCCACCCCCAACGTTCCCTCTTTGGAGGGGGTGGTTTTGCGCCCCTCTTTTCCCCGCACCGCAGGGATATAGGCGTGCTTTACCACACAGCCGGCGGCAATTTTCTCGATATAATGGCGAATGGCAAAGCCCGCGGCGTCTGAGTCGGTGAGAACCAGCAGGCCCCGCCGCCGGCCAAGTTCCCGCAGCAAATCCTTTTTTTCATTATCTGAAAAAACCGAAAAGCCATCGGTGGGAATAATAAGCCCGTCGATGACGGCCTCCAGGGCAATGGCATCGTACTTGCCCTCCACCACCACCACTTCCCGCAGGCGCAGGCGGCTCATAATGGCCGCCCTATCTGCATCAGCCTGCCCACGGCAGCCTCCACAAGAATTTCTTTTTCCTGCAGGGCGCTGCTTTTTAAAGCAACATCCAGCTCAAACAAGCACATCACGCATTCCCCCAGCGCCGCCGTGGAATACCGGGCGGCATTTTCTTTTGCCTTTTGCAGGCGGTAGGCGTTGCCCTTATACCCCATTTCCTTAAATACCGCGTCCACCTGGCGGCGGTGCTCGGTACCACAGCGCACCCGGTACATATCCACATAGGTGCCCGCCAGCGCCGCGGCCACGGCAATGGGCTCGTACCGCAGGGCAAACAGCTGCCCCAGCTTTTGGTAGGCCGGTTCTTTTTTGCCGCTGGTAATCAGGCGGGCCAGTTCAAACACATCCGCCTCAATGTTGTGCACCGAATACTGCTGCACCAGCTTTTTGGCAATGGTGCCGTAGTTGCAAATGGCCGCCAGCTTTTCCACCTCGCTTTGCAGCAAAACGCGGTCGGCCCCCGCCCTCTCCAGCAGCAGCTCCGCCGCCCCGGGCTCAAACTGCGCCCCGGCCTCTTTCGCAAGGGCGCGAATGTAGGCCAGCGTTTCGGTTTGGGTGGGCTTGGCAAGCTCTGCCGCAAAGCCTGCCCTGGCCGCGGCTTCCAGCAGGGCCTTTGCCTTGGGGGCCGCGGCCGCCTTTTTGTCTTTGTACAAAACCGTAACCAACAGTACGGCGTTTTCCAGCTCTGAAAAAAGGCTTTTCAGCTCTGCCATATCTTTGTCGTTTACGGCGGAAAGCACCAGCCCCCGCACCTCTACAATGCGCCTTGTGCCAAAAAAAGAAACGGTGCCCGCCGCTTCAATGGCCGCCGCCACATCCAGCCCCGGCCCCTCCAGCACGGTAATGTCGGTGTTGGGCTCTGCGGCCAAAAGCGCACGGCACACCTTTGCCGCCGTTTGCCGCAAAAGGGCCTCTTCTGTGGAAGCAAGGTAAAATACCCGTATTTCCTGCGGTTTTTCCAGCACCGCCGTTAGCTTATCCATAACCGACGCCATTGTATTCCTCCCTGAATAGCACGCTTTTCCCCGGGCGAATGATAAAATGCGCATCGCCCCTGTACAAAATGGTGGAACCCTCCTCTGCCCATTCGGGCGGCTGCTCGCAGGCAAGCAATTTGCCATAGGGGCCTTCCACCGCGCCCCGGCCCGCCACCACAATGTCCGGCGCCGCATACGGCCCCAGGGCAACGCGGCCGGTTGCAAGACAAATGCGGTACCCGCCAATATCCACGCAGGCCAGCAGGCCCTCTCCCTGCCGAACAAGGTATACGCTTACATTTATAAAGGCGATATAAACGGCGCGGCCCGCGGGCTCCTCGGCTGCCACCACCACCTTTTGGGGCTGCAGGGCGCCAATGTATTCAGTGCTTTGCGGGGTGGTGCGCAAATCTACAAACAGGGCGCATTGCCGCACATTTTGCTGCTGCAATACTTGCTGTATTGCGGCAAAGCTGCGCTTTTCGCGGTAAATTACCAGCGCCTCGCCGCCCTGTACCACAACCAGGGCCGAGGCCTGGCCGCCCCCCGCCACCACCACATGCACCGTACCCGCCAGAAATACCCCCTGCAGGGCGGCGGCGAAAGCTAGCAGGGCAAGCCCGGCCAGTAGGCCTGCCAGCACCCGCCTGCTTTTATAGGCAAGCAGGCACAAAGGGTACAAAAGCAATACGGCAGCCGCCACTACACCGCCTATATAAAAATAGGCGGCAGGCACCGAGGCGCAGAAATGGACAAGCTTTTCCAGCCATACCAGAAAAACCCCCGCCAAAAACGCAGCGCCCTGGGCAAGCCATGCCAAAACCGGCACCGGGGGCAGGGCCGCCAAAAAGCCAAGCACCAAAACCGGGGGCAGCAAAACCGCCGCCACAATGTTGGCCGGAATGGTGAACAGCGAAAGCCCAAACCCAAAAAGCAGCAGCACCGGCAGGGTTGCCAGCGTAACACTGCCCGCCACCACCGCGGCGGTAAACAAAAACCGCAAAAACGCTTTTATTTTGTAGGGCCTGCCACCAAAAAGCCGCTTGAACCGCTTTGTTAAAACCCCGGCGGCCTGCCCGCCCAAAATGGTGCCTGCGGCGGCCGAAAAAGAAAGCAAAAGCCCCGCATCTGCCGCGGCATAGGGGTTAACCGTACACAGCACCAGCGCCGCCGCGCCAAGCGAGGTGGCCACATCTGCCCTGCGGCCCAGCAGCACCGCGCCATACAGCAGCAGGTAGGCAAAAGCACTGCGCAAAATGGAAACCGACATGCCCGTAAAAACGGCAAATGCCACCACCGCCCCCATGCACAGGGCGGCAGCCGCCTTTCTGCGGCGGGTTACTTTGCACAGCGCAAGGTAAAGGTACCCGCACAAAAGGGAAAGGTGCCCGCCGCTTACCACCAAAACGTGCGAAAGCCCCGCCGCCCGGTAGGCCTGCTTTGCCGCATCGGGCAAATAGCGCACGTCGCCAAAGGCAATGGCCGCCAGTACGCCTGAAAGGCGAAGCGGCAGGCGGCTGTGTAAATTATCCCCCGCCTGTTGCTGCAGGCGGCGCAGGGCCGTGGTGAAAGTGGCCGACCCCTCAGAAATTTGCGGCGGGGTGGCCGCCCTTGCCCCAATATACACATTGTCGGCGTAGTAGTACGGCGCGTAGCGGCTGCCCAGCCGGTAAAAGGAAAGCTCCAGCCGGGCAAGGCTGCCGGGCCGAATTTCGGCAAAATTGTCTACCTGCACATAAAAAGGCCTTGGCAGGGCCTCCCCTTCCATTTCCAGCACCTGAAGGGTTGCCCGCATGGTTTCTTCGCTGTAGCCGGGGGCGGTTTGTGTGGCCCGCGCAACCACCTGGCGGCTTTGCCCCTCCAACCGGCGCAGGGGCAGCACCGTGGTTTGGCGGTACACAAACAGCAGGACCCCGGCCAAAAGGGCCGCCGCCAGCGCCAGCAGGGCCGCCGGGCGGTATTTTTGCTTTGCAAACACCGCCACAGCCAGCAAAACCGCCGGCAAAAGCAGGGCAACAGGCAAAAGGCCTGCTGCCGGCAGCTGCACGGCGGCCAGCATGGCTATTAAATAAACGCCCCCAAAAAGTGCAAGCGGCCTTTTCATTGCCCGGCCGAATCAGGTAATCAGGGGAAGCGGCGCCAAAAAGATAATATCGCCGCGCTCGGCAGCTTCTCCTTCGGCCAAAACCGCCGCCCGGCCCACCACATGGCCGGTGCTTTTGGCCACAATGGCCTCCATGGCCTGCAAAGACCCACCGGTGCTAATCACGTCGTCCACAATCAGCACGCGCTTGCCGTTCATATAATCAAGGTCCGGCTGGTCGATGCACAGGGTTTGTATGCTTTTAGTCGTAATAGACTGGACCTCTATCACCACCGGCTTTGTCATATACAGCTTGGTGCCCTTGCGGGCGGGGATATACTTTTTGCCGCTTTGGCGGCTCATTTCGTAGGCAAGGGGAATTGCCTTGGCCTCGGCGGTAACAATAACGTCAAACTCGGGCGCTTTTTCCAACAAACCCTTGGCGCAGGCAATGGTAAGCTCCACGTCTCCAAACATAATAAACGAAGCAATGGAAAGCTCGTCGTTTATTTTGCAGACGGGCAGTTCACGGGTAAGGCCTGCAACGTGCAGGGTGTAGGTATCGCTCATAGTCAATGGCTCCTTTTTATACGTTTATACGGCTTTTGCGCCGTTATTGCTGAAAAGCAGAAAACAGCCGGGGGCTTTATCAGCCCGGGGGCCACGCCAGCACACGGCCCGCCAACACATGAAAATGCAGGTGGGGCACACTTTGGCCGCCGTCTTCGCCCACATTGGTAACCACCCGGTACCCGTTGGCAACGCCCTGCTCACGGCAAACCCTGGCCGCCACCGCAAACACCTTGGCCAAAAGGGCGGCATTCTCTTCGGTAAGCTGCGCGGCACTTTGAATGTGGGCCTTGGGCACCACCAGAAAATGAACGGGGGCCTTGGGGTCTATGTCTTGAAACGCGATAACGTCTTCGTCTTCATACAGCTTTGTGCTGGGTATTTTGCCCGCGGCAATGCTGCAAAACAAACAATTTTCCATGGAAACCTCCCCTTTCTTTTATTGTAACGCATGCGGGTATTTTTTGCAAAGACGCCGCTTAAAGGGCCAGCATGCCGCGCACAATGCCGGGCACTGCGGCAATGGCCTCGTCTATTTTTGTGGCGTCTTTAATACCGGCCATGGCAAAATCCGGCTTGCCGCCGCCGGTGCCCCCGGCCACCGAGGCAATTTCCTTTACCAGCTTGCCCGCCGCAAGGCCCCGCTTTACCGCCTCGCTGCCGCAGCAAACCGCCAGGGTTACCTTGCCGCCCACCTCGCCAAAAATGGCGGCCACCGAGGCGGGGGTTTCTTCGCGCACCCTGTCGCACATTTTGCGCAGGGCATCGGGCGCCGTGCCACTCAGGAACAGCGAGAAAATTTTGATGCCGCCAACCTCTTCGGCATTCTGGAACAGGCCCGCCACCTGGGCGTTGGCCGCTTCGTCCTTCATGCGGGTAATTTCTTTTTCCATATTCTTAAGCTCGGCCGAAAGCGCCGAAACGCGGGTGGGTAGCTCGTGCAAATTGCCCACCTTTAAGGCTGCCGCCAA
>JBKEBR010000541.1:0-3731 GCA_047973285.1 Oscillospiraceae bacterium
CATAAGCGCTTTAAGAGGCGGTTTTTGCCGTGGCGCCCTCGTAGGCGGCATACACATATTCCGCCGCCGTGGTGTTTTCACTGTAAAGTACAACAGGGCTTGAATAATCCAGCCCCATAAGGCCCAATATGCTTTTTGCGTTTGCGGTTTTGCCAAAGCTGTCCATCACTTGAATGTCGTCGTAAAATTCGGTTGCCGCAATGGTAATGCTTCTAATGTGCTCTAAAGATGTAATTTTAATTTGTTTTTTCAAAAAAACCATCCTTTCACGGAAAACGGCAGAAAAAACTGCCTGCGGGTTTGGCACGCACGAATTATATCACACAATAAAAAAGAATAGGGTAAAATTTTGAATTGTTCACACTCTTTCTTTCTTTTGTATGAAAATTTAAAAAAATTTTACATGCTTTTGGCAAAGCCGCTCAAAATTTGTTTACAAACAGGTTACAGCAACGGCTGTACCCGGTGTTTTAAAGCTGCCTGGTTTGGTTTGCATTTGCCCGGGCCGAATGGTATAATAATACAAAAATAAAACGCCCTATTGTTACAGCGGTGGCAGCGTTTTTGTGCCCTATTCTGTTTGTTTTGCAAGCCGCGGCATTTGCCGGTTTGATATATATAAACGGGAGGTAAGTACTATGGAACTGAAAGGATCGCAAACCGAAAAGAATTTGAAAATTGCCTTCGCTGGGGAGAGCGAAGCGCGCAACAAGTACACCTTTTATTCGTCCAAGGCTAAAAAGGAAGGCTATGTGCAAATAGCCAACATTTTTGCCGAAACGGCGGGCAATGAAAAAGAGCATGCCGAGCTGTGGTTTAAGGCCCTGCACGGCGGCGAAATTGCCGACACCCTTACAAACCTTGTGGATGCCGCCGTCGGCGAGCATTATGAATGGACCGATATGTATGCCGGAATGGCAAAAACCGCCCATGAAGAGGGGTTTGAACGCCTGGCCCGCCAGTTTGAAGGGGTTGCCAAAATTGAAAAAACCCATGAAGAGCGTTACCTTGCCCTGAAAAAGAACATCGAAGAGGGCGTGGTATTTGCCCGTGAAACCGAGCAGGTTTGGATTTGCACCAACTGTGGGCATATTCACATTGGCACCCATGCGCCGGAAAAATGCCCCGTATGCGAGCACCCCAAGGCCTATTTTGAACTGAGAGTTATCAATTACTGAGCACAACTGGCAAAGATGCCGGGGAAACACGAATTTCGCTTTTCCTGGCATCTTTTTTTGCCGCAATTTAGAAAGCCTTCATGGCCCGGCAGGGGCCGTCGGCGGCGCATGCCGCCGGCTGCCGTGCAGTGGCCCTGCCTGGCCCGGCCGCACGCAGCGGTTTGTGTGCCGCTTTTTCGAGGGCTGCCAAAGGCACGGGCGGCGCACCGCCCGCTTTTTTGCAAAACCGCAGCGGGCGTTTAAGCCCCGGGCAGGCCGCGCTGCAAGCGGGCAGGGGCCGGGCGGCGGGCCCTTTTTGGCAAGGCGGCTATGCCGAGGGATATTTTTGATATGGCATTTCAGGTTGTAGCGCTTACCCCGCTAGGCATCTTCGGTAGGGCAGGCTATATACATACAACAAAGAATTTGGGTTACCCCCAGAGTGAGGAGAGAAAGTATGACAAAATTGCCCAAAACTTCTGCGGTGGCAGGGTATTTGCCGGACGAAACCCCGTCGCTTGGCAAGCTGGTCCTGTTTGCCTTCCAGCAGGTGCTGGTTATGTTCCCCGCAACGGTAACGGTGGCGCTTTTAACCGGGTTCCACGTTTCCACCACTATTTTTGCGAGCGGCCTTGCCACCATTTGCTTTTTGCTGATCACCCGCGGTAAAATTCCGCTGTACTACGGCAGCAGCTTTTCCTACATTGCCGCCATTGTAGGAATTACCTCGGCTACCTTTGGCGAAATTGCGCCAGACGCCTTAATCAGCCAGGCGCAGTTCGGCATCATCTGCTCGGGCTTTGTGTCCATTCTGGCCGGCCTTATTGTAAGCCGGTTCGGCATGGAAACCATTGAGAAAATTTTGCCCCCCACCATCACCGGTTCTATTGCGCTGGTTATTGGTATTTCGCTGGCGGGCACCGCCATGACAAGCGCCGCCGGGTACAATGCCGCCGCCGGCACCTACGACAACCGCATGTGGGTGGTTGCCATTGTTACGCTTATTGCAACCGTGGTGTTCTCGGTCTATTTAAAAGGTGTGCTGGGCCAGCTGCCCATTTTGTTCGGCATACTGGTGGGCTATGTGGTAAGCATTCCTCTTGGCCTTGTGGATTTTACCCAGGTTTGGACGGGCAGCGTTGTTTCGGTGCCGCACTTTACCCTGCCAACCCCAAACCTTACCGCGGTGCTGGCCATTATGCCCATTGCCATTGCCACCATTCCCGAATCTACGGCGCATTTGTTCCAGCTGGACATTTATGTAAACGACCTTGCCAAGAAAAAGGGGAAGGGCGAATACAAAATTGCCGACAAGCTGGGCCTTAACCTTGTGGGCGACGGCATTGGTGATATTGTTTCGGCCTTGTTCGGCGGCCCTGCGGGCACCAACTACGGCGAAAATATTTCCACCATGGCCATCACCAAAAACTTCTCGGTAAAAATGCTGGGCGGCGCAGCCATTTTGTCTATGCTGCTCTCCTTCATTCAGCCGCTTTCCGGTGCCATCAACACGGTGCCCAGCGCGGTAATTAACGGGGCCTGCATCTTCCTGTTCGGCGTTATTGCGGCCCAAGGCATTGCCATTATGATCAACAAAAAAGTAGATTTGTTCGACGCGCGCAACCTTTCGGTTATCGCCATCATACTGGTTATCGGCCTTGGCGGCCACTACGGGTTCTCGGGCGGCATGATCCCCTTCTTCGGCACACAAATTCCCGCCATTGCCACCGCCGCCATTGTGGGCATTCTGGTAAACCTGCTGCTTTCCATTGGCAAAAACAAAACCGAAGAGGCCGCAGCAGAATAAACAAAACACAAAAAGCCTTGCGGGCCGCAAGGCTTTTTGCTTTTATAAGGCGACGGCTGGCATTAAGGCGTATTGGCGGCCGCCCGCCTGCCGCCAAAGCTGAACAGGGCAAGGGCGGTTAAAATAATGGCGCCCCCCACAAGGGTGGAAAGCGACGGCGCCTCCCCCGAGATTACAAAGGAGAGAAGGCTGGTAACAAAGGGTGTGGCAAACATGTAGTTGCTTACCGAAGAAGCCTGCTTTGCCTTGGTAAAGGCAATGGCCCAGGCCACATAGGCAACGGCGCTGGAAAAAACGCCCAGCACCGCCACGTAAAACCAGTGAATGGGCAGCGCGGTTTTGGCCTGCTGTATGCCGGCGGGCAAAAAGCTGCAAAGCAGAAGGGTGCCGCCAAAAATAGAAAAGATGCTTGCCTGTAGGCCGGTGTAGGTTTTGGTAAGGCGGCGCTGCAAAAGGTTGTACACGCTAATGGAAAAAGCGGCCAGCAGCATCCAAATAACCCCCATGTTTACCGAAAGCGCCCCGCCCATAAGGGTAAGCGTTAACACCCCCGCAAACCCCAAAAAAATGGAGCCCCACTGCAAGGGAGCCAGCTTTTCCCTGTATACAAGCCGCGCCAGCAGGGCGGTAAGTATAGGGGCGGTGGCAATAATTACGCTGCTGGTGGCGGGGGTAATGGTTTCAAAGCCCTTGTTAAAGAAAATGGTGTATAAAAAGAAACCGGCGGCCCCCGCAAGCAAAAACCATTTAATGTCTGCTTTGCGGGG
>JBKEBR010000542.1:0-2816 GCA_047973285.1 Oscillospiraceae bacterium
GAGGTGAGGGTGTTAAAAACATTGTTTTTTGTCTTTTCAAGCGCTATGGAAAAGTATACACATAAATCGTTCCGGACGAAAAATCCGTTACGCTTCAAGCTATTATCCGGTGCCAGGCCGACATAGAGAGCGTCATTCACACCGATGGTTGGCGGGGCTATGACGGATTGGTTGACCTTGGTTACGAGAAGCATTTTCGTGTCAATCACGGTAAGAGTGAATTTTCTACCGGGCATGGCAATCACATCAACGGTATTGAAAGCTTTTGGGGTTACGCTAAGCATCGACTGGCCAAATTCAAGGGTATACCAAAAGACAAATTCGAAATCCATCTCAAGGAAACCAAGTTCCGTTTTAACTTACGAGGTCAAAATATCTACCTCATTTTGCTCAAAGAACTTCGGGATAACCCTCTAATCTAGGGAAGTTCCTAAAATATTATATGCAGAAAGGTTTGCTCAGCATCAGTGGTTTACAAAGTGGGTTGTGAAAACAGATACCGACGTTATATCTTTCGATATAACGTCGGTATCTTGGAGCAGGCGAACCGAAGCCACCTGAAACCACAAACCCTGCGGATTTTGTGGTTATTGCTGGAGCAGGCGATGGGAATCGAACCCACAAGGCCAGCTTGGAAGGCTGGAGTTTTACCACTAAACTACGCCTGCGCATTCGCCACAAAAGAAAGTGGCGAATATTAGAATACAATTTTTGGCGGAACTTGTCAAGACAAAACCACGTCCACAGCACCTTTTGCAGCGCCAATGTGAACCTTTGTAAGCTTGGCATTGGTTACAATGCCTTCCGCAATGGGGTCTTCCACATCTTTGCGAATTACCTTGCGCAAATCGCGAGCGCCATAGCGGCCGCCCTTTGCCTTTTCGCACAGGGCGCTGAGCGCGTCTTCATCCCAGCTGAGGGCAATGCCCTTGTTGGCAAGGGGCTCCCGGTATTCGCCCAGCATAAGGGCGGCAATGCCCATTAAATCTTCCCGGCTGAGCGGGCGGAAGGTAATAACCTCGTCCACACGGCTTAAAAATTCGGGGCGCAAAAAGTCTTTCAGGGCCTTCAGCGACTTGCCGGTACTCATTTCTTCGGGGGTTTTGTTGAAGCCGGTTTCCCCCACCTTATCGCTGGAGCCCGCATTGGAGGTCATGCAGATAACGGTGTTTTCAAAATTGACCGTACGGCCCTGGGCATCGTTTATTTTTCCCTCGTCCAAAATTTGCAGCAGAATATTCATAACGTCGGGGTGGGCTTTTTCAATTTCATCGAACAGCACCACACTGTAGGGCTTGCGGCGCACCTTTTCGGTAAGCTGGCCCGCTTCGTCGTACCCAACATAGCCGGGAGGGGACCCCACAAGGCGGCTCACGGCGTGCTTTTCCATAAATTCGCTCATATCAAGGCGAATAAGCGGGTCCACCGAGTCGAACAGCTGCATGGCAAGCTGCTTTACCAGTTCGGTTTTGCCCACCCCTGTTGGCCCCACAAAAATGAAGCTGGCAGGGCGGCGCCTGCCCGAAATATCGGCGCGGGAGCGTTTAATGGCGGCCGCCACCAAATGCACGGCCTCCTGCTGGCCAACAATTTTCTCGTTGAGGCTTTTTTCAAGCCCGGCCAGCTTGTCGTATTCGGTTTCGGCAATTTTTACCGCGGGAATGCCCGTCCAAAGCTCAATTACCTTGGCAACATCCTCCATGGTAACCTCAATTTTGTCCACCTCGGCCTCCAGCTTTTTCGCCGGCGGCTCCAGGCGGGCAATTTCGCTGGTAATTTCGGCAAGGCGCTTGTAATCGCTTTCCTTCGGGGGCTCTTTGCCCTCTTCCAGCTCCTTTTCAATTCGCTGTTCAATTTCCAGCTTTTCGTCGCGCAGCTCTTCCATTTCTGAAAGAAGGTTCTGCCACTCGCTGATTTCGGTGTGGCGCAGGCTGCAGCAGGCCCCGGCTTCGTCCAAAAGGTCGATGGCCTTGTCGGGCAAAAAGCGGTCGGTGATGTACCGCTCTGAAAGCTTTACCGCCTGCTCTACAATGGCGCTGCTGAATTTTACATGGTGGTGTTTTTCGTAGTACTCTTTTACCCCCGCAAGCACCGAAATGGTGTCTGCAATGCTGGGTTCTTCCACCTTTACAGGCTGAAAGCGGCGCTCAAGGGCCTGGTCTTTTTCAATAAACTTGCGGTATTCTGAAAAGGTGGTGGCGCCAATTACCTGAATTTCGCCCCGGGAAAGGGCGGGCTTCATAATGTTGGCGGCGTTCATGGCACCTTCGGAATCGCCCGCGCCGGTGATATTGTGCACCTCATCGATAAACAGGATGATGTTGCCGGCTTCCTTTACCTCGTTGATAAGGCCCTTTACCCGGCTTTCAAACTGGCCGCGGAATTGGGTGCCCGCCACAAGGCTGGTGAGGTCCAGCAGGTAAATTTCTTTGTTTTTCAGGCGGCTGGGCACCTCGCCCGCGGCAATGCGCAGGGCAATGCCCTCGGCAATGGCGGTTTTGCCCACGCCCGCCTCGCCAATAAGGCAGGGGTTGTTTTTTTGCCTGCGGGAAAGAATTTGCAGGGTACGGTAAATTTCGCGGTCGCGGCCCACCACCCTGTCCAGCTTGCCGTCGGCAGCCTTCTTGGTAAGGTTTTCGCAGTAGGCGTCCAAAAATTTGCGCTTGCCGCCCTTGTTGCCGCGCCCATTTGCTTTGGGGGGCTCTTCTTCATTTTTCTTTTTGTTCCCGAAAGGAAAGGGAAAGGTTGCCGAGCCGCCGGGCTCAAAGTATTCTGTGGCTTCCTCCGCTTCCTGCCCTTCGGCCTGCGCTTCGGCA